>JAYUWA010000205.1:0-2009 GCA_043753795.1 Bacteroidota bacterium
GGGAAGAGATTGTTGGGTAATTGCAAGTGATTGCTCCGGTTTTCTAAAACACAGAGGTCACAAAGTTCACAAGGAGACCACGGAATTTATCTTCGCAAATCCGCAGGATCTGCGGGAAATAAAAACACTGAAAACCGGAAACAAAAATTGTTTCCGGTTTTTTTATTCTTGTATATTTGTATTGGTCTTAATTCAGCTTTATGAAAAATGTTTTTGCTCTTGTGTTTGCACTTTTCACACAAACTCTTTCTGCACAAATCGCTCCCGGCACTTGGCATGGTGAACTCATCCTGCATGATACACTTGCACTTCCTTTCAACTTTGAAGTAAGAGGGCAAACAGCTACAATTATAAATGCTGAAGAACGTATCGATGCAACGATCTCACAGTTGAATGGTGATAGCATTCTCATTCGTCTTCCCGATTTTGATGCACAATTACATGTTAAGCAAACTCAGGATGTGTTGACAGGGGAGTTTTTTAACCTCTCAAGAAGTGAAAAGAATATCATTCCATTTCGCGGTACTGAAAATACCGGTTACCGTTTTAGCGATAAGCCTGAAAAAACATCGCTTAATATTTCCGGAAGATGGAAGGCAAAATTTAATGGTGAAGACAAAGAAAATAAATATTCAATTGGAATATTTAAACAGGAAGGTAATAGAGTTACAGGAACGTTTCTTACGAATACCGGTGACTACCGCTATCTGGAAGGTGAAATGTCAGGCAACCATCTTTCGCTTTCAACATTTGATGGCGCACATGCGTATTTATTCACGGCTGACATTGTAAATAATGAGATCGTCAACGGACATTTCTTTTCAGGATTGCATTGGCATGACACTTGGACGGCTGTGCGTGATGAAAATTTTAAATTACAGGATGAACGTACTTTTTCACATCTGAATCCCGGGTATAAAAAAGTTGAATTTACGTTTCCTGATATCACCGGAAAAAAAATCTCTTTGTCTGACAAAGAATTCAAAAACAAAATTGTCATCATACAGATAATGGGAAGCTGGTGTCCGAATTGTCTGGATGAAACAAGGTTTTTATCTGACTGGTATAACAAAAATGATCCGAAAGATGTTCGCATCATCGGACTTGATTATGAAAAAATAACGGATACCACAGTTGCTCATAAAAACATACGAAGGCTTATCGACCGATACAATGTGAAATATCCTATCCTATTTGCAGGAAGTTCGAATCGAGAGATGGCAAGCAAGACGCTACCAATGCTCAATAAGATCTTTGCTTTTCCAACTACTATCTATATTGACAAAAACGGGACTGTGCGAGAGATTCATACGGGGTTTAATGGTCCGGCAACGGGGGAGTATTATGAGGAATTCAAAAAGAATTTCGATACACTAATAAAGGATATGCAAGTGAAAAGGTAATTTTTTATTTCCCTTGAGATAATTTAATTATAATTGGGATAAAGTCTTGACAACACGCCTTTTTTATACATTCGCATCCATGTCATCTATCATCAGCGCACTTCTCTACTACTGCATTTTAATTCCAATTTCGCTTTTGCCATTTTCGGTCATGTACTTTGTGTCGGATGTTTTCTTTGTGATTCTTTATTACATTTTTCCATACAGAAAGAAACTTGTAGTTTCCAATCTAAAACGTTCTTTTCCTCAAAAATCTGAAAAAGAGATTCAACAGATCACAAAAGAATTCTACAAACATTTCTGTGATATTGTTTTTGAAACTTTGAAAGTATTTACAGCATCTCCAAATACAATTAAAAGCAGAGTGCAATTAGAGAATACTGATATCCTCAAAAATTATTATAAGCAAGGAAAAAGTGTGATCGTCGTAACTGGTCATTATTCAAATTGGGAATGGCCTGCTGTTACGTTGCCATTTCATTCGGATCATAAAGGTTCTGGAATCTATTCTGTTCTCTCGAATAAATTCTTCGATAAAAAATTACGCTCAACTCGTGCGCGTTTTGGAACGCAGTTAATGTCGACCCGACAAGTACACGAATTTTT
>JAYUWA010000206.1:0-6274 GCA_043753795.1 Bacteroidota bacterium
AAAGGCCACCTCACGGCAGCCCTTTTTTTAACATATTCTATTCTTTTATTGAACATCAAGTGTATTTCTGATGATGATCTCTTTTGTTCCGTTGTATTGTGTTAGAATTCCGGTAATCGAAACTGTATCTGTTGGATATGTATCGCCTGCAAAAGATGCAAAGTTGGAAGTGTATAATTGAATTAAACCAGTTCCATCATTTACGTTATTTATACCAAATCCGTAAGTAGTTGAAGATCCGGAAATGGTTGCTGTGTTAACTCTAACCAGTTGTCCTTCCCATGAATTATAGTTGGCAATTAAATCAGCAACAGTAGCAACACGTGGAGTAACCGGATTATTGATGCTAAGTGGAAGTGCATAACCAAGACCAACCGTTGCCAATTGAAGAACTCCCTGGTAAGTACTTACAGGAAATCCGCTGATGATCACTTCAAGTTCTGTTCCTACAGCAAAAGTATGTGTAGCGTCAAAGTGAATATAGATTCCACCGGTAGCATCCTGAAGATAGAGATTGCTGCCGGTCAACATTCCTGTTGAATAATCAGAAGTGACAATTCCTTTAATTCTTTTTGCTCCCGGTACGTTACTACCTAAAAGCATACGAACAGAATCAATCGGCATAAGTGTAGTTGTTCCGAAAGTTCCGTCGCAACGTACATTTGGCATATCAACATCATTAAGATCACGAAGAATTAATTCAGCTTCGTTGTTGTATAAAATGTAAACACCCTGGATGCTACCATTACCTACCGGTGATTGAGCCAAAGCGAAAGTTGAGAAGTTAGATGTGTAAACTATAAGCTGGGCTGGATTTGGTGTACAGTTGTTAAGAGTTAAATTAGAACCTGAAGATGGAGCATATGTTTTTCCATAACTTCCTGGTGCAAACTCTACGTTCTCAAACCGTACCAAAGTATTTGTAGGAATGTCTAAAGGAGAATCTTGAGCAATTGCCATATCATAAACTTTTGGAGTAACACTTAATCCCCACATACCTTTTACAAGATATTGATTAAGCAAATTCGCAGGAATTCGTCCAACAGGATCTGTTCCAGAAGTTCCAAGCTCAAAGTTTCCGTCGCTATTTGCAAGGTAAAGTCCTTTACATTTTACAAATACTCTGCGACCAATAGGGTAGTCAGTATTGAAGTTCGTAACATCGACTGCAATTGCAATACCTGATGAATCCTGTTGAAGGATAATTTGCTTGTAGGTGTTTCCAGATGCATCATCAGCTATAACGATACCCGCTACGATGATGTCTTCTGTAATCAGAACACCAACAGCTCCTGTGGCATACGCTTGTAATTGTTTGATCGAATGTGTAACTGTTATTGCCGGATCCGCATTAGCAGTTGATAAATCATCATATTCCTTCTTTACACAAGAAGTGAACATAACCGCTGTAAACATCATTAAGATGATTGAGCGAAGGATTTGAGTTGATCTTTTCATTTGTTAGATATAATGTTTTGTTTTTTTTTCTGAGGATTAATTAAAACGTAATGTAATGCTTGCAAAATATGATGCACCGAATGAGTAAGCATATTTAGCAGGGAATGTATTTACATCATGCTCTTCATTATCGAAACGTAACTGTTCGAATGACCATGATGTCAGTTCCTGGTTGTCTAGGATATTTGTAACACCTAGATTGAAAACAAGGAATGTATTTTTCTTCATTGATTTAAATCTGTTATTCAATTTCCATGAATAGAATGCAGACACATCCATTGTAAACTGACCTTCACGCTTTTCCTGTCCAAGGATCTGAGCAAATTTCGGTGAATTGTTATCAACCAGATCTAGTGCAGATAATGTACGGCGTGCAGGATTAAAGTCTGTGTAGATGTTGTCGAAATAGTTAAAGTTAACATTCAATGTCCAGTATTGCTTTGATCGATATGTCAAACCAAGTGTGTACGCTGATTGCGGTCCGCCTGAAGCACGTAGGTTCTCTGAATATACAACTTCGTTTTCTGCAAGTAAAGTGTCTTTGTTATCTTGTGTAATAGTTGCATTCATGCGATCGCTGTAAATAAACTGCCCGATAGAAGCCACTGCTGCTGCGCTGAATCCTTTACCTAATTGCGCATCAATTGCAAGTTCTAATCCTGTATGCGATTTTGAAATTCCTGTCAAAGTATAATTCACAAATGTTTTGAAATCGCCGTGATAGAATGAACGTGTATCAGTGATGTCATCGAATTGTGTCAAGTATGCAGTAGCACGAGCTTTCACTCTCGGAGCACGGTAAAGATATCCTCCTTCTACAGATGTGATCTTTTCGTTCTTAATGTCTTTCACAGCAAGTGAACGTGTACGTGGCGATACATAAGTATTTTCAAACAACGGTGCACGATTGATATACGCGCCATTCACATAAAAATAATTTCTGCCATCCAGTTTATAGGTCACCCCAGCTTTGAAAGCCGGATTTGTAAAATTTTGTTTTTCTGAATCTCCATAAGAGTCATCAGCAAATACACCATTACGAACAAGACCTTCACGATAAAAATTATCCATCGTTAATTGACCGGCAAGGAAGAAGTCTACCTTACTATATTTCCAGACTCCCTGAGCCCAAACAGATGCTTTTTGTAGATGTGCAATATAGTCGTAACCATATCTGTCGCCTTCACCTAATCTCTGATTTGGGTTGTCAAGATCATTTTGAACAATCGAAGAATCATCAATTGAAGTTTGATCTGCGAACTGATTAAGGTCCAAGAAGTATTTTCCGCCTAAGAGATCTTCAACTTCTTTGTAATAATTAAGATCTTGTTTTTGAAATGATAATCCTGCAGTAAATGAAAGATTGTCATTGATCTCAGAGTTAAAAGTCGAGTTGAAACTGAAACGATCAGCATCTGTAACACGATTTGAAATAACGTATTTTGCTGTATCGCGTAATTGATTTGCTTCATATATCTTGTCCCAGTTGATCTGACGCATTGATTCATTTGTACTAAGCAAGTTTGCAAGCAAAGTAGAATCTTTTGCAAAGGCTTCCGGATTGTCGCCATAAGCAGGATCAAAACTTGGCAAGTAGCGGTAGTAATCAGGTCTTGGATCGGCAGCATTGTACCAGTCAATTCCTGAAATTGAATTTTTGCCCGATTGAAATGTTACTGCAGTTTCAAGAGAAGATTTTTCATTGAATTTCCATTCGTGAGAAAGGATACCAATTGGCTGGAAGTTATTTCCAACTGCGGCATTTCTTTTCTTTCCATCATGATACCCCCAAAGCGGGTTGTAGTAATTGGATCCTGCAAGATCATACATTTCCTGAACTACTGCTGTACTTCTTCCTGATTTAGTTTGTGCTCCAAATGCAGTAAGTGAAAGTGAATGGAATTTATTGATGCTTTTTTCTACTGAACCAAAGAAAGATGTTCCATCATAGAAAGTTCCGGCAATATATCCTTCATCAGCCCATCGACGTGAACCTGATACAGAATATGACCAGCCTTTTGAACTTACTCCTGAACCATAAGTAACTACTAAACGATTATCGTAAACACGGTTTGATGATGCATAAGATACCGAAAACTGTTTACGTTGTTTAGATGCGCGACTGTCGATACTAGATCCACCACCAATTCCGCCAAATGCAAAATTCGATGGACTCAATCCTGATGAATTGTCACGTGAACGGACAACATCATTCAAGCCGGACCAGATATTAAATTCAACACGACCATTTGCAAGATCTGTAACTACAGCTCCGTTCATATATCCGGGTGCATTGTCGCCATCATATCCACGAACACGGAAGCGGGCAATACTGAATACAAAACTTGATGCTGAATTAAAAGGATCACGCCCGGCTGAAAGAACACTCGAAACATTCGAAGATGCACTCTCTCTAATTTCATCGTCAGCCAATGATATAGTAGGTAGATCATTTGTTTCTGTTATAGGGTTTGCTACAACAACAAAAGATTTTTCCATAGATGGCTGATCAACAACTATCGCTTCATTAAGAAGGGTTGCATTTCCATCAGAAATTACAATTGTATGTGTACCATAAGGAACATTGTTCAGTTCATATGAACCGGTTGAATCAGACTGTGTTTCGATGCTTGTTCCTTGCACCATCACTTTTGCCTTGTTGATCGGCTGATTCAATTCATCTTTCAGAATTCCTTTTACATTACCCGTTTGCGCAAAGGCGATTGCGGGAATTAAAAAGATAAAGGTGAAAAGTAGTTTTTTGATTAAACTCATAGTTTCGTTAAATTGGTATTAGAATTATTTTTGGGGTGACAAAGCTAAACAATTTAGCAAAAGACCTCTAATGTAAGAGATTTATTCATACTATCTTAATAAGATACTGTGAATCAGTTGTTTTAAATCGATTTTTTACAAAAATGACAATGATTTGACCCCAATTTAACATTTCCACCGAAATTGTTCAAAACCTTATTTGTATTTTTTTATTGGAGTTAAGACTTCTGCATTGTTTGGATAAATCACCTTTAATGAAATATTCACCTTGAATCTTCATTCAAAGACAATCGTTTTTGTATGTTTGTCAACAATTCAAAAAAATAATAGATGAGATTTAGAATTATTCTCGCAGCACTGTTTGTTGTGATACTTTCAAGTGCAGGTGCTCAGAAAGTAAATTATAAAGTCGGATTAATTGGTTTTTATAATGTAGAAAATTTATATGACACAATTGATGATCCCATAAAGAATGATGCGGAGTATTTGCCATCAGGTACAAAAAGATATAATAGTGCAATATATCTCGATAAAATCGGAAATCTTTCCAAAGTACTTTCTCAGATCGGAACGGATTTAAGCCCTGACGGACTTTCAATAATTGGAGTTGCTGAGGTAGAGAATGATTCTGTAATGCATGATCTCGCAAGCCATCCTTTAATGAAAAGCAGGAATTATCAAATTGTTCATCATAATTCTCCAGATATTCGAGGCGTGGATGTTGGAATGCTTTATAATCCTAAGTATTTTACGCTTATTAGTAGTGAACCCTTGTTTGTTCCACTCTTTGATGCAGACGGAAGTATACGTTATACTCGTGACATACTTTTTGTCCATGGTAAATATGACGGTGAAGAACTTTATGTAATGGTATGTCATTGGCCATCGCGTCGCGGAGGTGAGGAAGTAAGCGCTCCCGGCCGAGCCAAGGCTGCCTCAATATGTAGAAATAAGATTGATTCATTAACTAGAATCAATCCTGACATTAAAATTATACTTATGGGTGATTTAAATGATGATCCTGTAAGTCCTAGTGTTGCAAAAGTTTTAGGTGCAAAAGAAAATAAGGAGAAAGTTCAAAAAGGTGAACTGTTTAATCCATGGTTTGAACCGTATAAACAAGGTATTGGTACACTTGCATACCAGGATAGCTGGAATTTATTCGACCAGATAATTGTTTCAAGTGGTTTCTTACCTAAAGAACAAAATGGTTTTTTCTTTCGCGAAGCGCGGATCTTTTCAAAACCATGGATGCTTCAAACCGAAGGTCGATATAAAGGCTATGGAAAACGTACTTACGACTTTGATAATTACATTTCCGGTTACAGTGATCACTTTCCTACTTATATTGTATTATTGAAAAAATCGCAGTAATAATCCGGTACGAATTTTATATTCATTAAAATAAATCCGGCTCGTTTCAGCCGGATTTATTATTTTCGTCACCCCAATAAAAAATAAAATGTCAAAAGGCCCAATATCACAATTCATGGAGAAAAATTATCTCCATTTCAATGCAGCAGCTATGATGGATGCCGCTAAAGGTTATGTTACGCATCTGGATGAAGGTGGCAAGATGATGATCACACTTGCCGGTGCCATGAGTACTGCTGAGTTGGGTATTTCACTTGCTGAAATGATCCGTCAGGATAAAGTGTCAATCATCTCTTGCACAGGGGCGAACCTTGAAGAAGATATAATGAATCTTGTAGCACACAATCACTATAAACGAGTTCCTAACTATCGTGACTTAAGTCCACAAGAGGAGTGGGATCTTTTAGAGAATCATTACAACCGTGTAACTGATACATGTATTCCTGAAGAAGAAGCTTTTCGCCGTTTGCAAAAACATATTTTCAAAGTCTGGAACGATGCTGAGAAAGCCGGAGAACGATATTTTCCACATGAATACATGTACAAAATGTTATTGTCGGGTGATCTAAAACAGTATTATGAGATCGATCCGAAAAATTCATGGATGCTTGCTGCAGCAGAAAAAAATCTGCCTATCGTTGTTCCGGGATGGGAAGATTCTACTATG
>JAYUWA010000207.1:0-2002 GCA_043753795.1 Bacteroidota bacterium
ATCCGAAGTTTCATCTATCGTCTGATACACCAGATAGATCGTACCATTCAGATCAATCCCTGCTGATGGCTTTCCTGTAATCGGAAGATATGATCCACCTTCATTGTATCCCGGACACAATGGAGCATTATACGGAAAATCAATTCTGCCATTGCCATTAAAATCCTGCATCGTCGCTATCTTAATATAATTATCTGTTCCCATACTCTCATTCCAGTATTGCAATCCATCCGGAGTAGAAATAGTCGCAAACCCTCCACTACCATCTGTATACCATCTGAATTCAGAAAACCACACATGACACATTCCATTATGATCAATTAAAATCGTCTGATCTCCTGATGGTGTAATGATCGTGTCGTTAAAACCGTCAAGATTTGTATCCGATGGTGTGAAATAGTCAGGATAGTTTGGAATCGGATGTGTATTCACAATTATTTGCGTCCATGTTTGTCCACCATCAATTGATTTCAGAATACCAAGATCTGTTCTTAACTCACCATATGAAATAGCAACAGTACCGCCCTTTGCATCTATTGCATAACACTCCCCTGCCCATCCTGTATACTGAGTAGAATCAAGAAAAGGAATGATCGTTTTCGGTGTCCATGTCTGACCACCGTCATATGATGCTGAAAAATAAATCGGACCGGTTTGGCCGGCTACCGATTGACCGGTTACACCCATTCCATTCCATATAGCATAAACAGAGTCACCACTGCTTGCTGCCTTTGCCCATGTATCATCTGTAGAATTTCCCCATGGCTGAGAATAACTCCAGGTTCCTGTACCTTTGGCAGCTCTGTAATTTACACTCATGCTAGTAATTGCATGTTGAACAGAAAGTTCTTTTCCTGAAGCAGTGTTAATGATATTAGTAAATCCCGTTCGACTGTTTTCTGTTCGTGTAATTGGCCAAGGTCCCCAGGAAGCACCATTATAATAATTATAACCTGTTCCACGCTGAGGCATTGCAATATTTGAATCAGGAGAAAAATTCCAGACAGCAGCTACAGTTCCATCAGGATTCTGAACAATTCTATTATAAGAACTGCGATTGCATTGAACGTCATACATTGTATATCCGATAACCGTTTCGGAAATCAACTGGGCCTTCAAGCTCGTGATGGAAAATACACATAAAATAAAAAGTAGTTTTTTTCTCATGATAAATGGTTTAAGAATTCAAGTATAGGAAACTTATTCTGAAAATATGTCATAAACAAGTAAACTAAAACGTAGAAATGAAAAACGAGAGATTCATCAGTACCGGCAAGGCGTTTAAAATTTGAATTTTACTCGCAATTCCGATTATTCAAGGCTTAAAATAATTTACGAATGCTGAATCAATATCTTAACAATAAAATTTTCTTTTTCACTGACCCGCATTAATAAATAGATTCCTTCAGGCCAGTTTTTACAATTAATACTTTCTGAACCGGACATTTCTCCTCTATAAATCAATTCACCTAATGAATTCATGACGATAAGCTCACATTTTTCCTGCGGAAATTTAAAATGAAGAATTTCATCTGCAGGTGATGGCCACACCTCAAATAAAATTATTTGATTCTCCACTTCTCCGTTGCAGACATCATAAAATACATGAACACTATCTGATGCACTACAACCATTTGAGTCAGTGACCAAAACGAAATATGTCAACGTATCGATTCCTGAGTAAAGAATAGTAAAAACCGAATCCACTGAACCATCCTGCCAAAGGTAACTTTGAAAATTTCCGGGACTTAATACCATTGTAGTGTTTTGGCAAAGAAGTGTATCATTTCCCAGAGTAACAACAGGAGGTAAATTTCCTGTTACCACAATTGTGTCATTATTGGGACAACCAAACATATTGGTAACCTTAAGTGAGTAGATTCCCGGAGTAGTTACATTTATATAATTCAGTGTTGAACTATCACTCCAAAGATATGAATAGTAAAAGCCGGGATCAAGATGCACTGATTCACCAATACAAAAAGTTGTATCACGCAATAGT
>JAYUWA010000208.1:0-6250 GCA_043753795.1 Bacteroidota bacterium
CGAATCTGTTTTAGTTCCACCTACACCTGACGAAGAAGCGCCTCCATGAACATATCCATGATCAGCCGTTTGAACCGAAACCCGATACTGTTCGTAACTGGGCCCGCCATAAACCTTATCCCATAGTTTAACCCCCTGAGCATCAGTTTTCACTACCCAATAATCGTTTATACCATATTTCGGTTCTGTTTTATCGCCGCCTATATTTGATCTTGAATCACCGCCAACTAAAAATCCACCATCGGCTGTTTCCATAACATAACTGAAATCCTCATCGCCTGATCCACCATACACCTGATCCCACATTACATTTCCCAATGAATCTAACTTTACGATCCAGTAATCGGTGCCACCTCGTGATGCATGCATTTTGTCACCTCCGAATGGAGAATCAGAGGTTCCGCCGAGAATGTAGCCACCATCTGAAGTAACATCCATACTCCACAACATATCATTCCCTGAAGCTCGGATACTTTTTTCCCATTGCATAATTCCTGAACCATTTACCTTCACCACCCAATAATCAAATGCTCCATTTCCGAACATATGAGTGAACTTATTTCCTGAAGAATCAGAAGAAGTTCTTCCGGCAAGTAGAAAACCTCCGTCTCTTGTCTTTTCAAAAGCTGCAGAATAATCACCGGATGTTCCTCCGTAACGATAATCCCAGACTCTGTTCCATGTAAACTGTGCATTTGCAAAAGCAATACTCATCAAAGAGAAACAAAACATAAGAGTAATTTTTTTCATGCGCTTGTGATTAGACGTTTGTAATAACATGTAAAAGATCAATGATTTTCGTGGTATACCGCTCTTCCTGAATTCAAAGATTGAAAAATAAACCAATACCTACAAGGCAAGATGTACCGGCGTGTGAATTTGGTTATCCGGCGTTAAATAATGCTGAAAATCGCTTTTTTCCGATGTATATTTAAACACATTCAAGATTCAACAATTCACTTGATACTTTTTTCCAGAAACTGAATCAACGCATCCTTCTTCCGATTCGCCAATGGAATAACTGAACCATCTTTCAAGACGACCGTCATCTTATGCTTTTCAATCTTGGAAATACATTCAAGGTTGATCAGATGTGAATGATGCGTGCGGAAAAATCCGGAAGGCGAAAGCGTTTCATCATAATCGATCAGTGATCCGGATACCAGTATGGTTCGGTTCTCAGTCAGATAAAATCGAGTGTAGTTTCGGTCTGCTTCACAACGGATGATCTCAGATAAATTTACTATGTAAACCGTCTCTTGTGTTTTCAATAAGATCTTCTTCGGTTCGTGCGAAAGATTCTCCATATTGGCCAATAAAGTTTCAATCTTGAAAGCTAGATCTTTTTTATCAATCAGAGAGGATGCCTTTTGTAATGCAGCAACTAATTCATCCGGACTCACCGGCTTCAGCAGATAATCTATTGCAGAAAATTTGAATGCCTGAATTGCATATTGATTAAAAGCAGTAACAAAGATGATCTTGAAATTGATGGGCACCAGTTTCTTTAACAGATCAAAGCCAGACCTGCCAGATAATTGTATGTCGAGCAAAACAACATCAGGAGAAAATTTATTGATCTCGGTAAATGCTGTTTCTACATCACCAGCCTCAGAGACTACAATTGCATTTGGACAATACATCGTGACCAGATGCCGCAGTGAAGTCCGGACTCTCTTTTCATCGTCAACGATTATAACTTTTAACGTTTCCATTATTTTGTAATGATACTAAAATTAATAATTTCTCAAACCAATGGAATAGTGAATAAGACCATCGTACCTGAATCTGAACTTCCGGGAACTGAAATATCTGAAATTACGAATGTCACTTTCTGTTTTTTAGACTTATTTAACACAAGTAGACGTTCTTTTGTAATGTCAATTGCCATTGATTTGTGCTTTGCTTTACTTTCGTTCTTTTTACCGCTTTCATTGCCAATTCCGATACCATTGTCGGTGACTTTTATTTGCAAAATCGAATCATCAAGGTTTGCAAATTCAATATCGATGTTACCGGTCTTTTTGCTATTTCTGAATCCATGTTCAATTGCATTTTCTATAAACGGCTGAGTCAGCATAGGCGGAATATGTACATTATTAATATTTTCAATTCCATCTGTTACAATTCGATAAGTAAGATTATTTTCAAGCCGAAGTCTTTGCAATAATAAATAATATTCCAGGGTCTTGATTTCCTTGCTCAGCGGTATATACTCTTCAGCAGAATTCTCCAAAATCAAGCGCATCAATCTTGCAAAATCAGACAGATACTTTCCTGCTTCTTTAGGTTGATTTTCATAAACGAAACTTTCAATGGTTGTCAAAGAATTAAAAATGAAGTGCGGGTTCATTTGAGTCCGCAATAATTTTTGTTTCATAATAACAGTCGTCTGCTTATGCTGCAGTTTATTTTGTCTGATTATTAAACGTGTGATCAGAACAAACAACAGCAGCAAAATAGAAAGACCGATCATTTGGTTTCTTTTTTTACTCAGCTCAAGCTCCTGAACTTGCAATTGACCGGACAAAATTTTATTTTCCTGTTCTTTTTTCTCTGTTTCAAATCTGGTCTGCATCTCAGTTAACTGGATTTGCCGCTTGCCTTGTTCTAATGAATCATTCAATTGCGTATATTCACTTAAATACCTATAAGCATTCTGATGATCTCCCATCAGAGAATAACACTGTGCCAATAGTTGAAGTCCATTTACTTCTGTATTTCTTGATCCCGTTTTTTTTGCATCTTTATAAAGTCGCTGGTAATATCCTAATGCTTTTTTGTACTCTTTATTCCTCACATGGATATCACCTGTTTTACCATAGATCACGATCAACCTTGAATTATTCCCTATTTCCATACAAAGTGTTTCCGCTTTTTGAAGGTAGGTCAAAGCATCATTGAAATTTCCTTTATCATAGGCTATTTTAGAAAAACCCATATTTGCAATTACTTCTCCTTCCTTATTCTTTGTTGCTTTCGACAAAACAAGTAATTCCATATATGATGAATATGCTTCATCAAGCTTATTCGCTTTCATCAGTACATTCCCAATATTCCCTAAAACTATAATAACAACAGATTTATCCTTTCCATTACGAACGATCTCAAGGCTTTTCCGATACCACTCTAAAGCCTTTTCATTATTCTTTTGAGCCAGATATATCCCTGCAATTCCATTAAAAAGTTTTGCTTGCCCCAGTGTGTCACCCAATTCTTCTCTTATCTTCAGGCTAAGCAAATGATATTTCATTGACTCGGTTTCGTTTCCGAGCGTATGATAATAATTTCCGTAATTCTGATAGATAGATGCTTCAACAACTTTATTACCTGTAACTTTGATAAACGACATTGCAGAATCCAGATAATATAATGCCTTCGATTTTTCACCTTTCAGAATATATGCAAACCCCTTGTTACTATACGCATCTCCGGCTAAATTCAACAGATCATTTTTTTTACTTATCTCAATCGCTTTATCAAAACTTTCAAAAGCTTTATTCATATCAGTCTGAACGTAGGATTTTCCAAGTTCAATATATTTCTGTGCTGTCAAACTATCGTCGGTTGAAGATTGAATTATAGCTATCAGACTATCAATATTATTTTTATTCTGAGCTCTGCTTTCCAGAGTGAAAAGCATGATAATTAGTAAAAATAAAACAGAGTTTAACCTGGACTTTGATATGGTAAAAAAACTCATCGGACTTTTTATTTTTTTAAAAATTTCAAGCGAAATTTATTCGAAAGTAGTTTTTTTATTCTGGAAATGAAATTCTTTATTTAAAAGGACTACTGTCCTATAAAATAATTTCATAGGATATTAAGTCAAAGATGCAAGTTCCTAGTTTCAATTTTTCTTTTTTTTGTTTGCCCAAATCCCGATAGCTATGGCATAGGCGTCAACTTAAGATAAAAAACAAATGAAGAATATTTCGTTCTGTTGATATGAGATTATTTATAATTTTTTTTAGCAAACTAACTTTTATAGTCATCAGTTAAAGCTCAATGTCATTTGGTTAAGGCGAATGATATTTTCGCTGTTAATTTATAGGTTACCAAGCCCGTTAGGGCCATACTCTTGGTAACATTTGGACCACCCAAGAGCGCTAAACCCCTTTAGGGGCGCACTCTTTAAACGCACAGCTTTTTTCGACAACGAAAGCACGATTGTACATCAGGTAAGCCAAACTCAACCAATATATGCTGGAACTTTTATTCAGTTGAATTAATGGACACATGCATTGTGTTTAAAGAGTGCGCCCCTAAAGGTGCTTAGCGTCCTTGTGTAGTCTAGTATTACCAAAAGTATGGCCCTAACGGGCCTGTCACTTCTGAATAGATATACTTTTATAAATTCTTTAGTTTAACTTAATGAAATTGAGCTAACGCAGAGGGCAAAAGTTAATTGCTTGGTTTAGCAATTGACTTTTGACCTTTGACCAAAAAAAACTGCGGCCAAAAAACTACTTCTTCATAAAGCGACCGGTTCTAACTTGGGTCACATTCTTCAATGTTGCAAAATAAACGCCTTGAGAAAGTTTTTCGATATTTATAGCAACAGTGTTATCATTGATTCTGTTGAGAGAACAATCAATTAATTTTCCTGTTACATCATAGATCATCACATCCGATAAATTGAAAGGAACATTTGAAGAAACATAAACTTGTGAGGTAGCAGGATTCGGATAAACATTCATTGTCATTTCTGCTTGAACTGTTTCTACACCAACTGAAATTCCATCGATTCGGATCACTTCATTTGTCATTGCATTTACATACCAGATTTTTCCATCCGGACCGATCTTCACTCCCATAATTCCTGGAGTACCTGTTACAATTCTACCAAGTTCAACACCTGTTGCTGATGATTTATCATAGATTATTATATCACCTGTTGCAAAATCAGAAACAATTATGCGATTTCCGATCAGATCAATTCCGCTAGGTTCTGTAAGGGCTGAATCAGCAAAAAGATTGAATGTAACATTTCCCCAATTTGAATATTCAGCCGTAGGTTCGTACGGTGAAAGATTATTCAGGAAAGTTCCTGAGTTAATGTCCATTCTCAGCACCCTGTCATTTCCGGTGTCGACGATGTACAACATTCCTGTTTCTTTGTCAAGTATCAAATGACTTGGAACATGATGAGTTGATTCACCCATCAATCCTAATCCACCAAAACGTCTAATGATGGCATCACTGTGATCACTATTTCCCGGTCCATGGTCATTTACGAAATCATAACGAACGATATCATTTTCATTCGCATCGTACACCCAGAAAGCATTATCTACCTCGTGACAGATTCCCATTGCATATGGACTCTGATGTAACATGTCCAAGTGACTTCCATTACCACCGGAAGGTTGCGCATAGATCAGAGGGTCACTCGACCATAAAGCTGGTCCTGTGAAAGGCGTTCCGCTTCCGTGATTAGCATCATATACTCCTGGTGAAGTAGCAAAATTTTCATTATCACTGAATGCAATTCCTGTTGGAAGCGACATGAAGTGCCATGCATTTCCATCTATCTGTAACAATGAAGTTTGTCCGACTTGTCCTGCGTTAGAAAACTTCACAGTTTTTCCGCCGATATTTTCTGTACTTTTTAAAATTACCCAAAGTTCATTTCGTGTAAGCACCGGATGAAAATCCAGATCGCGTGGCACATTAATTCCGTCTGCAGCACTTCCTATTACAGTAAGAATTGGAGTTGCTCCAATATAATCGTCGATATAATTTGGAGTTGCCGGTCCGACATTAATAAGTTTGGAAGCAGTATCATTCGATTGATCAAGATCATTTGTACCATTGATATTACTTGCCCACATTTTTACAGAATAGATTCCATTTGCAGAAGTCGTCCATGCAGTAGGATGAGTTGCTTCGTAAGTACTAAACGGCGCAACGCTTAATCCCGAAAGAGATGTTGTATAAACCGTGCCGTTATCAATTGAATAATTAATATCCATTGATGTAAGTGTATTCGTTCCGCGGTTCAATAAAATTCCGGAAACATTTACATTCCCAATGTTAACATAAGAAGGCATTGAAATTTGTTGGCCGGAAATATCGTGTGAGAATGGAGCCTGAACTAAAAACGGAATGCGTGATCCTGCGTTATTACCTGTTCCTGTAAGTCCTGTATAAACCGGGAAGCCATCGATGTTCACAGTGAATACAAATCCACCATCACCATAATCATCTACGAAGATGATATCATAAGTACTTCCAATATCAAGACACC
>JAYUWA010000209.1:0-1997 GCA_043753795.1 Bacteroidota bacterium
TGTTATATTCGTTATGAATTTATAGATTACAAGGCCCGTTAGGGACATACTCTTGGTAATACTAGACCTCTCATGAACGCTAAGCACTCTTTAAACACACAGCCTTTTTCGATAACGAAAGAAAGATTGTACATTAGAAATAAGCCGAATGAAACCAATATATGCTGGAACTTTTTACTTTTTATGAAATCTTAGTTTAACTTAATGACATTGAGCTAAAGATGTCGGCAATAAAGTCGGCGACACATTACTTAGTTTCAAAAGATATTAATATAATTAAGTTGACGTGTATGCGATAGTTTTCGGGATGAAAAGCGAAAGTTAATATATTCAAAAAGGGTATAAAATAAACAAACGCTGAAAGCCTTACGGGGCTTATCAGCGTTTGAAGTCAACCTTACGGGGTTGGAGTTAAACCATATGCTGTTTAGGTTATGAGTGCAATATAGGGGCTTCTGATAGCAGCCGTGTTCCACTAATAGACCAGTTCTTACATGTGAATTATTTATTTAATTTGTGTGCCAGCAATGCAGTATTAGACGGATAAAATGCAATTTTCTCTAAACATCACTCTATTTTCAGTGTAAGAAAGGTCCCATTAATGGCTGAATTCCAGCCATTTTCAGTAAAAATTACGATTAGAGGAACTTTATTAACTTTGCTTCCGGAAAGAAAATATCTATGTATAAGCTAAATACCATCGATCAGGCGATCAAAGACCTTAAAAACGGGAAAGTGATCATCGTTGTCGATGATGCAAACCGTGAAAATGAAGGCGATTTTATTACTACTGCCGAAAATGCAACTCCTGAGATCGTAAATTTTATGGCCACACATGGGCGCGGACTCATTTGTGTTGCTTTAACTGAGGAAAGATGTGCTGAATTGAATCTTCCGCTAATGGTTTCCAATAATACATCATCCCACGAAACACAATTTACTGTATCTGTCGATCTGATAGGCTACGGTACTACAACAGGTATTTCAACTTCTGATCGTTCAAAGACTATCAGAGCACTTATAAATCCTATGATTAAACCGGAAGAACTGGGCAGACCTGGACATATTTTTCCGTTGCGTGCAAAAAAAGGCGGCGTTCTTCGTCGCACAGGACATACTGAAGCAACGATTGATCTTGCTCGCTTAGCAGGAGCTTCTCCTGCAGGTGCATTGGTTGAGATCATGAATGAAGACGGAACCATGGCGCGCCTTCCTGACTTAATGCAGATTGCAAAAAAGTTTGATCTGTCAATTGTATCAATTGAAGATCTGATCGCCTACCGTTTGCAGAAAGAAAGTCTGATCGAACGACAGATCGATGTGAAGCTTCCTACTGATCATGGAACATTTGAATTGATAGCATATAAACAGATCACCACCGGACAAGATCATCTTGCACTGATAAAAGGTACATGGGAAAAAGACGAACCTGTTTTAGTTCGCGTCCATTCATCGTGCATCACCGGTGATATTTTTGGCTCTTGTCGTTGCGATTGCGGTCCGCAATTACATGCTGCTATGGACATGATCGAGAAAGAAGGAAAAGGCGTAATCGTATATATGAATCAGGAAGGCCGTGGCATTGGATTGCTGAATAAATTACGTGCATACAAATTACAGGAGCAAGGATTGGATACTGTTGAAGCCAATATCAAATTAGGTTTCGAAAGTGATGAACGCGACTATGGAGTAGGTGCACAGATCATCCGTGATCTGGGAATTACAAAGATGCGCCTGATGACCAACAATCCAAAAAAACGCGCAGGTCTAATCGGTTATGGCCTCGAAATTACCGAAGTTGTTCCAATCGAAGTTTTAGGAAATAAACACAACGAAAGCTACCTTACTACTAAGAGGGATAAGATGGGGCATACGATTCGGATTGGGAAATGATTTTTAGATTCAAAGTTTAAAGGTCAAAGGTCAAAGGTCAAATTTGGCTTCATAGGTGACTACGAAGCCAACTTTGACCTTTGACCTTTGACCTTTGACCATTG
>JAYUWA010000210.1:0-18860 GCA_043753795.1 Bacteroidota bacterium
TTCAGAAAGATTATTCCTTCCCCCTCTACCAATTCTTGCAATTCCATTGTTTTTTTATCGATAACTTCTAAGGCACGATAAATTCCAACTTTATAATAATCCTTTTGAACAATATCTTTTTCCAGAATAATATTCTTTTCGTGGCGGGCAGTCTCCAAAACAGCAATCATCAGTTCATTGGAGAGTTTTATTTTTTGGGAATATACATTTACAATGTTTTGCAGCCGATCATTGGATTCGGAAAATTTGTTGATCATAAAAAACAACATAGAAATGAGTAACACTAAAATGACAGTGAAACCTCCAAATAATTTACCCTTGATTGTTAAGTTCATACGAATTATTTTTTATCATGAAGTGACGTTTTTGCATCTACTTCATGGTTTTGTTTACTGTGTACTACGTAGCATTTGCGTAGTAGTATCAATTTTTATTAGTAATTTAATTATATCCTCTAAGGATAAAATATAATCCGGTTTAATAGCAGCAATTGCTGAAGCGGGCATATAAGCTGATTCTGCGGTTTTAGGATCTTGTGCGATTGCTAAACCTCCGTAGTCCTTTATTTTTTTTATACCCACGGTTCCATCCGAACTGGAGCCTGTGAGTATCACTCCAATTAATTTGTTTTTATATGCTTCGGCAGCCGATTCAAACAATACATCAATAGATGGTCTTGCAAAATTTACACGCTCATCTACTGTTAGTGAAAATGTTTTATCTCTCTCAATCATCAAGTGATAATTGGGCGGAGCGATGTAAACTATTCCATTTTCAATTTTTTCCTTTTCATCTGCTTCTTTTATAGAGAGATTGCTTTTGTCATTTAAAAGTTTTATCAATTGGCTACCGGAACGTGCGCCAATATGCTGCACTATAATAATTGGGGTGTTAAAATCCTTCGGTAAAAAAGAAAACATGATCTTCATTGCGTTCATTCCTCCGGAAGAAAGCCCTATTACAATTGCTTCATACTGCATTTTAAATATTTCTTTTTAAATATTCGCTGTTTTTTATCCAACTCCGTGTATTCTTCATAAAAATCCGTAAAGCGTAAACCTTCTTTTGATCCCAAACATAAAATGCCGCCATTAATCAGGCTATTATGAAAAAGTTTTTGCACTTTATTTTGTAAATTTTTATCAAAATAAATGAGCACATTTCTGCATAATATCAAGTGTACTTCTGCAAATACACTATCCGTTACTAAATTATGATTTGCCCATACAATATTTTTTTTCAGTGATTGATTCATGATTACGTTACCCTGATCGGATGTATAGTAACTCGAAAAAGAATCCTTGCCCCCAGACAATTGATAATTGGCAGTATATTCCTTCATAATCTTGTTGGGAAAAATTCCTTCTTTCGCATGGTTCAGCGCTTGTTGATTAAAATCGGTAGCATATATAGTAGTTCTATCATACAGCCCTTCTTCTTGCATAATAATCGCCATTGAATAGGCCTCTTCTCCTGTAGCACAGCCGGCATGCCATATTTTAATGAAAGGATATGTTTTTAAGATAGGGATCACGTTTTCTCGTAATGATTTATAAAAATCCGGATCACGAAACATTTCGGTTACTGTTATAGAAAGATCATGCAAAAGTTTGGAAACAAAGTTTTCATCATTAAGTACTTTAGATTGCATCTCGGAAATGTCTTGAATTCCGGAAAGTGTCATTCTGTTTCTTATCCTACGTTTAATATGCGCTTCTGAATATTGCCTGAAATCGTATCCGTATTTTTGATAAAGAAATTCCAATAACTCATGAAATTTAGCCCCATCATTTTCTTTTTTGATAGCATCTTCTGTAATTTCAGCGTTATGTATTGGTTTTATTTCTTCTGGCACGGAATCTCTGTTGGTATTATTTAAGTTATTAAAATTCAATTAATACAAATTAGTTTTCGGTTAACGCTACCTCGTTCTCAGGAATATAAATATCGAAGATTACTCCTTTATTTAATTCACCCGTGGCTGTAATGACGCCATTATGATTCTCTACTATTTTTTTTACAATAGCTAAGCCGATCCCTGTACCAATGTATATATCCTTGCTGTGAAGTTTTTTAAACACTTCAAAGATCTGCTCACTGTATTTAGGCTCAAAACCAATACCATTGTCTTTAACAGAGATGTGATAATAATTCGTTTTTGGCGAAAGTTTTTCATTATTTAGTTTGTTACCGTTTTCAATTTCGCTTTTTATTTCAATATGCTGTGGAACATCTGCTTTTGAAAATTTGAGTGCATTGCTTATTAGGTTGTACAAGAGCTGGCGGAATTGAAAGGCAATAACGTTAACAGAACAAATCTCAGTGGCTTCTATGGTTGCGTTTTTCGCATTAAAAACATCTTTTAGATTTTCTTTTATTTCATTAATGATAAGTCTCAAGTCTGTTTTTTCGAACTTGCGTTCGGTTGTCTTCACCTTTGAGAATGCCAGCAAATCTTCGATAAGCTGCTGCATTCTTTCTGCTGCTGATTGTATTCGCTGTAAATTATTCTTCACGTTTTCCGACAAATTTTCTTCTTCTACAGTCATTACAATAAAGGTTTGTATTTTACGAAGCGGTTCCTGAAGATCATGACTTGATATATAATTGAATGCAAGGAGTTCCTTATTGGCAATTAATAACTCGGCTGATTGTTTTTCTTTCTCTTCGTTTTTGGAAATAAGCTCTTTATTGGCAATAATTAATTCTGCGGCTATTTTTTCTTTTTCTATATTTTGAATAGCAAGCCCTTTGTTAGTAGCTGTTACATAGTCATTAAGTACTTTCATTTGTTCCTTTTGTTCCAGCAACTCCTGAGTTTTCCTGTACAGATCTACAAAAACAGCTACTTTAGCTCTTAATATTTCCGCTGAAAGCGGTTTTATCATAAAATCAACCGCGCCCGCCTTATACCCTTTAAATATATGTGCCGAAGTATCCATACTAGCCGTTAAAAATATTATAGGAATGTGTTTAATCGTTTCTATTTTACGAATTTCTTCTACGGTTTCAAATCCATCCATAATGGGCATCTGCACATCCATTAATATAATGGCAAAATCCTGTTCGGTTTGAAGAGTTCTTAAGGCTTCAATACCAGAATCTGCGTTTACACATAAGTAATCAGTATTAGCAAGAATTACTTTTAATGCATGTAAATTCTCCGACCTATCATCTACCAATAAAATTTTAATTTTGTTGTTTTTTTCCATTTTTAATTAGATTAAGGGTCGTTTATACTTTATTTATTTTTCTTTACTTAACCACACTAGCATTATTTTTGTTTTTTACAATTCGTTAAACAGTTAGATTATTTTGAATTATGAGCACAAAATGTTCTCTTGTCGGTGGTAAATTATTTTCTTGGGTTACTTGCGTTAAAGCGTGTTGAATTGTCTTCTTAAATATGGAAAACTGAGCGATCTTGCGAATAAAATAGTGTGCGCCATTCTCGAATAATTGATCAGCAACCTCATTTTCAAAGGAAGTGGAGTACATAATTACAGGAAGATCTTTCAGGTTTTTGTTCTGTTTTATTTCAATTAAACATTCCAAACCATTTTTGCAAGGCATGTTGAAATCGAGGAAAAGAACGTGAGGAAGTTCGTTGGTGTTTTGTAGCAGTTTCATTAGTTGTTCGCCGTTATTAACGGTAATAAGATTTGTAATTGCGGGAAAATCTTTTAACGCTCGTTCAAAAATTAGGCGGTCATCATCATCATCATCTGCGAGCAATATATTTATATGTTTTAAATTCATTTCTTTGGCTTTGCTTTTTGTAAATTATAGATGATCGGCTTCTTTGTCAACCTTCTTTTTTTTGATCACCATCATTATGGCATCGTAAATACTTTTTTTAAAGTAGTCAAAATCCTTAGTCTTGCGGATATAATGATAGGCTCCTAGGCCGGAAAGTTGGTCTATTAAGTTTTGCTCATAGATAGTATCGCGTTGGTAAGATGTAGAAAACACAATTATCGGAATGTCCTTAATTTTTTCTTGCTCCTTTATCTCCGGTAAACATTCAAACCCTTTTTTACGGGGCATACTAAGATCAAGAAAGAGAATATCTGGATGATGACCCGAATTATCATAAAGGTAACTCATGAGATGTTCACCATCATGCACCATTGTTAGGTTGGTTTTAATGGGTAGTTGTCCTAACGCCTTACTAAATAAGCCACGGTCATCAAGATCGTCATCTGCAAGCAGGATGTTAATGGGAATTTCTTCATGCATCATGTCTGTTAATTAAAAACACTCTGCGAAGCGCGATTAGTAAATAAAAAATTGTTTTGGAGTCATTTCGCTCCAAATAGGGGAAGTTAGAAAAACTTTAAACGTAGGTGAATCTAGTCTTTCTTTTTGGTTTTACTGGTTTTAATTCACTCTAAAAATCTTTATCAAGCATTTGGAGGATTTCTTGGTCGTTTCTACCCAAATCGGTAAAATGACCGTTACTTTATGGTTAAGTTTAGAAAACAGTACAAAACAAATGAAACAAACAGTAATAATCAATGGCTCATGGAAGTTTCATGTTGATATTTATGGCTATGCCTCCATTGCTGCTTTCCAATAGCATAGAAAAAAACTATGGTTTTATTTTTCAGCGATTTATTCATATCGAATTTCTTGTTTCATCTATAATCTTGCTGATTGGCTTTGCAGATGATGGAAACACCTGAAACTCCGTTCCCTTTGCCTGAATTCTATTCTTTGTGGTAATCGCTACCCCATTCTCAACCTTTGCAGCAATATCAGTATCATGCGTAATTTCCTGTGATCCGCGCATCTTCCCGTCTTTTGTGGATTGAGAAATAGTAATGAAGGCCGATTGCGGATAATGCTCTTTAAGTGCTTTCAACTTAGGCGCATCAATTCTAAGCGTATCCAAACTATCAATAAAAACAAAATGATACTCGCTTGGGATTTCAGTTCTTATCTCATCGTAAGATTTTATGTCCGCAAAAAACAGGTAGGGATTATCGATGCCGTTATTGAAGATCTTATCCTGAACTGTTTTTGAAAGTCCTTCTTCTCCGCTCACATAAACTACCTTCCCAAAGTTCTTGGCGAGGTAATCGGCAAATTGAACACAAAAAGTAGATGTCCCTTCTCCCGGTTTTCCATGCACAGCTAGGTGAAAAGAATAGGAGGGCAATCCGAAAAAATCCTTCCATTTTCCGGTAAAAGGAAAGCTGTTGTATTTTCTTTTTCTAAGATAGCGACTCGAAACCAGTTTATCGTTTGTGTTTGGTTCTTCTATGTCCTCAAACGCGTTTTCTTCTTCCAACACGTTTGTTTCAACGGCTTCTTTTATGTTTGTTTCGATTTGTTCCGGCTCTACTTTTTCAATCACTTTTATTTCCGGCTTCTGTTCAGTCATCTTTTTAGATTGAATACTCTTTAAAATATTGGCGAGATCAAGTTTCTTTTCCTGTGGTTTTGGCTTCACGTATTGATCTGTATTTTTAAATTTGCTCATCACAATATTCATATCACGATTGGCCTGATCTAACTCTTTATGCAGTTCGGATTTTCGATTGACAAAGGATTTTAATCTTTGCTGTAATTCCTGTGATTTAAAAGTATTGTCGATCTCCTTGTCCAATACTTCAGAACCGAAAAGATCTTCGGCATCTATATCCCAATTCCTGAACCTCATTTTTTGTTTGATGTTTGACTTTTGGGTGAGCTGCGCAATTTCGGTGTTGATTGCATTAATTTCCGTAACACACGTTTCTATATCATCCAGAACACGTTTCCATTCAAATAGCCCAGTTGTGCTCTTGTGATAAAAGTTTAATGCACTCCGTGTCAAAAAAAGTATTGCGATAATTCATCCGCCAGCTTCCTGTCATTTGACAACCGCGGCACTTTATTCTGTCCGCCCAGTTTTCCCAGCGAACGCATGAAAGAAATAAATGCATCTTTACGAAGATGTCTTATCTTTAATGGTTGTAAAATATTTCCGGTGATGAGATCTTTGTAATAAATATTCTGCCGCTGCAGACTATCATCAACTGCTGCTTCAAACTTTTCCATATTGTCGGGAAGCTTTGCAAACTCAATGAACCATTCATGATAGGGTAAGCCGTTTTCCGGAGTAACCTGCGGCGCTACAGTGAACTCTACGATCTCTGCATGTTGTTGTTGTGCTGCATGCATCAACGCTTTTTCCACTTCTTCTGTAATAACATGTTCACCAAATGCAGAAATAAAATGTTTGATACGACCCGTTACGAGAATTTTGTATGGATCTTTTGAAACAAATTTTACAGTATCTCCTAAACTATATCCCCAGAGCCCAGCGTTTGTATTCAATATGATTGCATAGTTTACTCCCAGTTCAACGTCTTTCAACGAAATACGTGTCGGCTTGGTATTCCAGTATTCATTCGCAGGAATAAATTCGTAAAAAATTCCGGAGTTCACCATTAGCAATAACGACGGATCATTTTGCTTATCTTGATAGGCAATAAATCCTTCACTCGCCGGATACAACTCTATGCTGTCAACTTTTTTACCAATACTCTGCTCAAGTTTGTTGCGATATGGTTCATAATTCACTCCTCCATAAATAAACAAGTCGAAATCAGGAAAAATATCTTTGATCTTTTTTCCTGTTCTTTCGGTGAGCTTATCGAAATACATTTGTACCCAAGGCGGAATACCGGAAATGAGTGTCATGTTCTGACCTATTGTTTCTTCAACAATTGCATCGACTTTCTTTTCCCAGTCTTCAATGCAGTTCGTGGCATAAGTTGGAAGTTGATTTCTTCGGAGGTAAGAAGGCACATGATGATTTACAATTCCTGAAAGGCGGCCAACCGGAATTCCATTGATCGTTTCCAATGCAGGACTACCTGAGACAAAGATCAGTTTTCCATTCAGGAATTTTGCTTTTCCTGTTTCGTGAATGTAACTCAACAATGCATTACGTGTAGAGTTAATATGATTTGGAATAGATGCACGTGTAAGCGGAATATATTTTACTCCTGAAGTTGTGCCTGAAGTTTTAGAAAGGTAAAGTGGTTTGCCTGGCCATAGAACATTCTCTTCGCCTTTTTTAATCCGCTCGATATATGTTTTGAAATCTTCGTAGTCGCGAATCGGAACTTGTTCACGAAAAGATTCATAAGATTTCACTGACGAAAGCCAATGGTCTTTCCCGAATAAAGTTGTTTTACTTCCCGTCAGCAGTTGTTCAAAAATTCGCTTCTGCATCAACGCAGCATTCTTCGACCACATCATAGTTTGCTTCGTCATATACGATGCAAGCGGTTTACTGAGTAGTGAAAGAAATGCCATAATAGAGAATGAAAATTAAAATGCTACAAATTGCATTGGATCGATCGGCGTGCCGTTGAACCACAATTCAAAGTGCAGGTGTGGACCTTGACTAAGTTCGCCCGAATTTCCGATAATTGCAACTACATCTCCGGCTTTTACAAAATCTCCCGCCTTTTTTAGTAAAGCTGAATTATGTTTGTAGAGCGAGAAGAGGTTATTTGAATGTTGAATACCGATAACATAACCGGTTTCAGAAGTGAAGTTGGCGAATACAACTGTGCCATCAAGTGTTGCTTTTATCGCTTCATTCGGATTTGAAACAATGTCTATTGCATAATGCTTTGTTACCGGATCGAATCGATTGGTAATGTTTCCTTTCAGTGGCGGAAAGAATAAGAAGCTTTTGATGCTGTTCCTGATCGAAGCGGATCCTTCTGTCAGTGTGTAAGCATCCTGCGTTTCAATTTGCTTGCGTAATTCTTCATCCGATTTCGAACGAGTCAGATGATGAATGGTGTCGTAGTTCGTAGCACCTTCTTTCTGTTTTGTAGTATCATCATTCGGCAAAGTTCCATTGATGACATTCCGGATGTTTTCAATGTACGCATTTCGATTATCGATCTCCGTCTGCAACGAATCTGTTTTCAAAACCATATTATATACATGCCGTTGTGTTTTCAGATCGGCATAACCGGGAATGTATTCACGTAAACCGGTGAAGGCAATAATGAAAGTAGTGATGGTAATGAGTAAAATGATGACAATTCCTGTTGCTACAAAGACTTTCAATGGCCGCAAATTAAAAGAAGCCTTTTCTTCAAAAGTTTCGTCGTTCATAATGACCAAACGAAACTTGCCTCGCAGCTTGCGGATGTATTTTAAATCTCTGAATTTCATTTTTTCGGAAGGTGCAAGCTACATTTTTTGATTGAAAACGGAAGGTTGTTGTTAAGTCAAAATATTTTCGCAAATTTGCAGTTATTCCCAATTCAATGATTCCGAATAATCTTTTTCGTCGAACAACCAGGTTTGGCTTTCTTGCCCTATTGCTTTTGGCAATGGTCTGGTCGTCGTGTTCTAATACGAAGGACACATTGATTACCAGGACTTTCCATAATCTGAGTGCACATTATAATGGCTATTACAATGCCGGTTTGAAGCTGGAAGAGGCCACAGACAAACTGGCGGAATCGCATACCGACCATTACGACCGGATTTTAACAGTTTTCCAATATGCTGATGCAACAAAATCAAAGGCAATTTATCCGCAGTTGGAAGATGCCATGAAGCGTACAAAAACAGTAATTGAACGCCATACGATCATTGATAAACGTGGAAATGAAAAACCTGATTCTGAGAAATGGATTGACGATAACCATTTGTTATATGGAAAATGTCAGTTTTTTAAGCATGACTATTTCGAAGCGATTGAGACATTCAAATACGTTGAATCAACTTACAGAAAGGAAGAAGGTCGTCATTTAGGATCTTTGTGGCTTGCGAAAACCTATCTTGAATTAACGCAACTGCGCGAAGCAGAAGAGAAGCTCGACTTTGTCAGAAACCAAGGTGATTTTCCAAAGAAAAGTAAATGGGAACTTGAAGCGGTAAATGCAGATTTTTATTTGCAGACAAAAAACTACGATAAAGCTATTGACCATTTGACTCGTGCAGCAGCGCTTGTAAAAAAACGTGATACGGAGATCCGGTGGTTATTTATTTTAGGACAACTGCATCAGCAAAAAGGAAATTTCAAGCAGGCATTTGATCTTTATACAAAAGTGATCAAAATGAATCCAAAGTATGAAGTTGGTTTCAATGCAAGATTGAATCGCGCACGTTGTTCTGATGGTACTTCAGGAAATAATCTTACGGTCCGAAAGGAATTAGAGAGAATGAAAGCGGATCCAAAGAATAAAGATTATCTGGATCAGATCTATTATGCTTTGGCAGGATTGGAGAAAAATGAAGGCAATGAAGCCGGACAGATTGAAAATCTGAATTTGTCGATTCGTTCGAGTTTGGCTAACGTGAATCAGAAAGGATTGTCATACCTAGAATTAGGGAAAATAGCTTTCGCGAAAAGAGAATATCGTCTGGCGCAGTCGTATTACGATAGTACGACTTCAAGTCTTGCGAACGATTATCCTGATTACACAGAGATTCTGAACAGAAGAAACAGTCTGACGAAACTTGTGAAAAATTTACGAGTGATAGAGAATGAAGACAGTCTTCAGACGCTTTCAAAATTATCACCGGAAGAAAGACAACGAATGGTTGATCAGGTTTTGGCGAATGAAGCGGCAGAACGTCAGAAAATAGAAGAAGAGCGACAAGCAAATCAGATCTTTCAACAGTCAGATCCTAAAAAGATAAATGAGATGAACCGTGAGTCAGGTTCCAGTTGGTATTTTTACAATATACAATCTATTGGACTTGGATTAAATGAATTTGTAAGAAAATATGGCGAAAGAGATTTAGAGGATGACTGGAGACGAAGTAATAAGCAGTCTGCCGGAATTGCTGAAGATTCTCCTGAGCTTGAAAAAATTGACGAGGCTTCTGCTGAAGATACACTCGGAGCTGTCGCCAGTGCAGAAAAGCGAAAAGCAGATATGCTAAAAAGTATTCCTGCCGATGCCGAGTCGATTGAAAAGTCTACTACGAAGATCATTGAAGCATATTACAACGTTGGTTTGATCTATCGTGAGCAATTGAATGATCCTGCTGCAGCAGCTGAAGCATTTGAAACATTGATAAAAAGATTTCCTGATAGTAAATATACTTTGCAATGTTATTATCAGCTGTATCGTTTGTATGCCGGAAATTTTGGAAGCAATGCAACATCAGGAGCAACAGTGATCAATAAAGAGCGTTCCGATTATTTCAAGAACATAATTCTTTCTCAATACGGAGATACTGAATATGCAGAGATCATCCGTAATCCGAATTATGCTACAGAGAAAGCAAATCGTAAAACAGAACTGGAATTATTCTATGAAGAGACATATAGAAAGTATCTTAATGGAGAATATCAGGCTGTTATTCAGAGAAAGTCGCAAGCTGATACGCAATTTCCAAAAAGTATTTTATCGCCACAGTTTGAATTATTGAAAGCCCTTGCTATAGGTAAAACACAACCCTTGCCAACATTTGAAGCATCATTGCTTGAAGTGATTCGGAACAATGCAGAACATCCTGTTAAAGACAGGGCTCAGGAAATTTTGGATGCTATTCATTCAAAAGGAAATGTAACTCCGCCGCCAACAACAGGAACTGTTCCTGGTCCTGGAGCTCCTGATGTTGTTGTCAGTGCATTTAATTACAATCCCGACACCTTACATTTTGTAGTAGTAATTTTCCAGAATATCGGCGGAGCATTAGACCCTTCAAGATTCAAAACGAAACTTTCTAATTTCAATGCTACAAATTTCGGTTCTAAAGCAATTGAAGTTCAAGACTTGTTATTCGGTCCGAGAAATAAAATATTTATCCTTCGCGCATTTACAAACAAAGCCGACGCACTCAGTTACAATACTTCATTGTATGATAATGATGAAGTGTATGGAAGCGTAAGTACTGATGAGTATAGTCAGTATGTGATTTCAGCGAATAACCTTGCTGCATTGATCAGTCAAACGAAGATTGATGAGTATGAAAACTTTTACCGCAGCTTTTACCGTTAAATCCATGATTCATTCAATATCATTAAATGTTATAGGCCCGAATCACATGCATTGTTTTTTTTATTCTGCGAGAATATTTATTTGGGCGGGGAAAGGTGAAAATTATTAATTAATTTGACTTTATTTTAGTTTTTTAAAGATTTAAGATCCAAAGCCGAATCAAAATAATTTAAAAATGTTTGCAAATTGAAATTATTTGTTATTTTTGATGAAGTCTTTTAATATATTCCCAGTATGAAAAGTATAATTTTACTTTTGTTTTTGTTGCTTTTGGCAGAATTGTCCTGGTGTCAATCTACTTTTCAGAAAACATATAATCATTCTGTTCCTGGCGTTCTTGTTCAAGATCATATTTATTCGATACTACTTGACTCAAGTGAAAATATTGTATTTAGCGGAACGACAAAAGATTTTGTTCAGCAAACATCTTCGGCAGCGGTTCTAAAAACAAACATCGATGGAAACCTTCTTTGGTTTAAACTATATGCGTATACGCCGACCAATAATGATGCTACTGCCTCGTTGCTTTTGCCAGATAACAATTATGTAGTAGCCGGTACTTTATCAGATTCATCATGGGGTGACAACAGCAGTTTTATTTTTAGAACAGATTCAACTGGAAACCTAGTATGGTCAAAGATCTATTCATTTAATTTACCCACTATATATGTTTATTCACTTTCAAAACACAACGGAAGTATTTATATCGGTGGAACGGTAAATAATACTCCTATCGGCACATTTCAGGATTTTTTCTTTACGAAACTTGATTACAATGGAAATGTGGTTTGGAGTAAATATTTATGCGATACTTTGGATAATGAATTCCACGATTTTTCAATTATAAGCGATGGCGGAATCGTATTTTCAGGAGACAGATTGATAGATAATTTTCCGGCGAACACAGATATTTATTTCGGAAAGCTTGATTCAACAGGGCAATTATTATGGAGCAAACAAATCTTATTGCCGGGCTTCGAAGGCAACAGGTCTAGGATAAGAGAAACGATTGATGGAGGTTATATGATATACACATATACCCAAAGTGTGGGGCTTGGTAGTAGCGACTTTCTGTTTTTAAAAACAGATTTCATAGGAAATGTTGTTTGGTCTAAACTAATTGGAACCATCAATTCAGAAGTTCCGGCAACTATAAATCAATTACCGAATGGCAGTTTTTCAGTAACTGGATTGGTCGGCACTTCGAACTCTGACGTAGCCGTTGGTTTTAATATTGACTTAAGCGGAAATGTATCTTCTGTTTCTACATATGGTTTAACAAATGGAACGCGATTTGGTGTTTCTGCAGTTCTCAATAATTATATTGTTAATGCAGGCGACCATAGTCCATCATATCAAAGTATGGAAGGAGATTTTTATATTGTGAAGACAGACTTAACAGGATATAGTGGATGTTTTGAAACTCCTTATTTGTTTAGCGATTCGTCATTTACCCTTAGCATTTCGGAGGTAAATGATTCTGTAATTGAAATGGTTGCACCACTTACCGATGTTTCAATGATTATGTATGATGCCACATCTTATATTACAGAAACAACTCTGTGCATGACAGCAGTTGACAATAACGGAGATTTGGAAAGCCAAGTAAATATATTCCCTAATCCGAATTGCGGCAAATTTAATTTAGTGCGAGAAAATTATTTTAACACTGTATGTCGTATCTATAATGTTTTTGGAGAATTAGTTTTAGAAGAAACAGTGATAGGAAATTCTAATTCATTTGATGTGGATTTACCTTCGGGAATTTATTTTTTGAGTTTAGAAAACGGAATTGAATTTAAACCTATATCAATAAAATTTATTATTCTGAAACCTTAAAAATGACACATCATGAAAAGACTAATTTAATTTTTATTGCGATTTCTCGGAATGTCTGTGCACTCATAAATTAGCAGTAGGTATTTGACCATTTCATATTTATAGATTCTGGAAAACGTAATTTAACAAAGGGCTTCCTAATTCCCCAGCGGAATACTGCTAGAGAACTTCCAAATATGAAACGGTGTCTCTGATTTCCGCTCAATATTCCCTATCATCATACGAGTTTATTAATTACAGTGTTTGTGTGAATGAAATTGTTAGAGAACTTTTTAAGATTCCGACGATCAGGGATTTTACCCAGCCTTCTATGAATACCGGCGGATTGACTTTCGTTTTTTAAAGGATTTAGAGAAAACTATTAATTTAAAGAATAAATTTAAATTTGTTAATCAAATCGAATTGTTTATTATATTTGACATAGTGATTTTTAAAATTTTAAGGTATCGAAAATGAAACATGTTAAATTTATTTTAGTTTATAGTAAATTGATAAAGTTTAACTCGTTATTTTTCTCAGTGTACTTAGGTTTAATATTTAATGTTAACGCTCAAACAACTTTTCAAAAAACATTTTTACAGAATTCTCCAATTGGTCAAATAGATGAATCGGTAAGTCAACTAATTATTGATAACAATCTGGATATAATTATTGCAGTAAATTCTAAAGAATTGTTTTCTCAACTCAATACTGCTGCTATCTATAAAACTGATTTTAATGGGAGTTTAACTTGGTTGAAATATTATTATTACTATAATACTTCAAATTATATTTCTTCACTATTGTTGCTTCCTGATGGAAATTATTTAGCTGCTGGAAATTTGTTTGATTCAACAGGCCAGAATATTTCATGTTTTATTTTGAAACTAGATTCAGCAGGAAGTATATTATGGTCAAAACTTGCACCATTTGGTAATAGAGGTATTTTAATTAATAAATTATTTGTTAACGGCGATAATATTTATTGTGGTGGTTTAATAAATAATTTTTCGCTTGGTTCGCTGAAAGATTTTGCAATTTTTAGAATTAACGACGAGGGCGATTTTCTCTGGAATAAATACTTGTCTAATATAAATGATGATAATTTATTTGATATTGTAACTACCCAAGATAGTGGATGCGCCTTCATTGGCTATACACAAATCAGTAATATACCTTTAAATAGTGATATCTATTTTGGAAAAGTAAGTTCTTCAGGAGTTAGACAATGGACAAAACAGATTACTCTTGCCGATGCTGAAGGTTATAATGTAATGATCAAGGAGTCACTTGACGGAGGACTCATAATTTGTTCTTATGTTCGAAATACTGGATTTGGAAATGGCGATATTCTTTTGATCAAAACTGATGTGAATGGAATTATAGTTTGGTCCAAACTCATTGGTTCTGCAAATATGGATTACCCCACTTCATTAGAAATTTTTATAAATGGCGATATTCTGATTTCAGGTTCAGTTGCAGACTCAGCTTATAATGTTAGAGCAATGAACATTCAATTGGATTCGGCAGGTAATATTAGATCTGGATTATCTTATGGAATGAATTATGGGGGTCGCTTTTTTGCTTCTACACAAAAAAACGGCGTAAATGTCTTTTCCGGAGAATTTAATTATTTTCCGCCATTCGGATTGTGGGAATTGTATTTAGTAAAAACAGATTCTCTTGGCAATACAGGTTGCTATGAAAATCCATATTCAATTTCTGATTCATCAATTACTCTCACCTCTCAAAATATTTCTGATTCTTTAATCGATGAATTAATTTCTTTAACTGATATAGTTATGAATGTGAGTGATGTTTCTTTAAATGTTGTTGACAGTGTTTTTTGTTTAATAAATGCAATACCAGATGTAAGCTCATATAATGATTTTATAATATTCCCTAATCCAAATGATGGAAATTTTAATCTACTTGTTCAAGAATCAATTAATGGAAAATGTTTAATTTATGATTTAAATGGTAAAATTGTTTTTGAAAATGATTTTGTAGGTGGAACTACTAAATTTTATTTAAATGATCTTCTGTCCGGAATTTATTTTCTGAGGTTAATTTCAGAATCCGGAAAAAATTATAATCGAAAATTTATATTACAACACTAAACTCTAATATCTATGAAAATCTTATTTATTATTCTTGCATTATTTGCAAATTTTATTTGTTTAGCACAAACAACTTTTCTGCCAATGCCAAATGGATTCTGCACCAATGTGCCTATTTCATCATCATTCGTGGTTAATGGATCTACAACTTCAACTAATGGTTATGTGCATACTCCTAAAGGTAACTTGCATGTGTTAATAGTTTTTATCGAACCATTAAATTACACCCTACCACCAAATTATTTAGGAAATCCAGCTGATCCGATTAATGGTTGGCCTGTCGGTGGAATACCAAACTGGGCTTCAGGAGAATCGAATCTTTTAATAGATAAAAATATTATTGATATCGGAACCAATAAAAACCTTAGCCTCTTCTATCAAGAAATGTCACATGGTCAATTTTTATTGACTGGAGAGGTTTTTCCGGAATTGATACCTGCTGCACCAGGAGCATCTATGAGTACCGGCGGCTCGACTTTCGTTTTTTAAAGGATTTAGAAGAACTTTTAATTTATAAAAATAAATTTATTTATCAAATATTTTATTACATTTGAGATCATATTTTAAATTTTATGAAACTTACAAACACTTTTATTTTTTGTAAGAAACATTTTTCTAAGAAAATGTTCAATTTATTAGTTCTGTTTTCATTTTCTCCGCTAATTTTAATAGCTCAACAATGGAAGAATTGGAATACTAGTAATTCAGGTATAAATACAAATTCCATAAATTCACTTGCCGTCGACTCAAGCAATAATGTTTGGCTTGCTACAAACTTTGGTATTACAAAATTTGACGGAATTAACTGGACATTTTATAATGATGTAAATTCCCCTTTACCAAACAATGATTGTTTTCATATTGTTTCGGAAGGAAATGTAATCTGGATTGGGACTTCAGATGGTCTGGTAAAGTTTGATGGTTTAAGCAATTGGACTGTCTATACGACCAGTAATTCCGGAATGCCATTGAACTATATTGTGTCACTAGATGTTGACATCTCTGGAAATAAATGGATTGGAACAATCGATGCATTTGGAACTATTTCCGGAGGATTAACAAAATTTGACGGCGCCACATGGTATACCTATACTACCGGAAATTCAGGGCTTACTTCAGATCGAATTAATAGCACTTTTGTAGACAGACATAATAATAAATGGATTGCAAATTCTTTTGGACTAGACTATTTTGATAACAGTCTTTGGTCAACATACATTCCTTCAAATTCTGGAATTCCTTCAAGCGTTATAGGTACAACCAAAGAAGATCAAGTCGATGGATTATATTGGATAAATACTATTGAAGGATTGGCATTATTTGATAAGACGCAAAATAGTTGGACCGTTTTTGACACAAGCAATGTGTTGCCTGATAATTATATTTTTGATATTGAAATTGACGCGTTAAATCGAAAGTGGGTTTCTTGTTATTATACAGGAGTTGCTATGTTCGACAATAACACTTGGATAATTTATGACTCTTCAAATGCGGGAAGTTTCATCAAGTATGCAATGGACATTTCACTAGATTTAAGAGGTGGAGTATGGTTAAATACAGGTTATGGTTTAGTATATTTTGGAGACACCTTATTGCTAAATAATGTTGACATCGATTCGAAAATGAATTTTTTAGTTGATGTTTATCCGTCCCCTGCGAAAGAATCTCTGAATATAAGATTTAAAGAGAAAGCTGAACGAGTGAAAGTAGTTTTATATAGTATTTCTGGTTGTATAGTATACAGTAATTTTTTGTTAAATATGGGAAGCGGATTTATTGAAATAATTGATGTTTCAAAGTTTAATGCCGGAATCTACTTTTGCAAAATCGAATTTGGAAATAAAATTCATATTAATAAAGTTATCATTTCACCATAAAATCTAAAACTTATGAAGTCGTTTAAATTAATTTTGTTTTTTTTTATCTATTTCTTTTATTGATTCATTCGGTCAATCCAATGAACAGAATTATGATAATGATATAGTAAATATTAACAGTGGAATCAATTCAGTAACTTGTTCAAGTTGTGATATTTCAAATTTTAGATTTTGGCCAGCTTACAATATTCCAAATTCAAATGCAATAACCAAGATTGTTAAAATAGATTTTAATATCATTCAAGATCTAAATGGTAATCAAAATTTTATTGACGATCCAATTGATCCGCAAAATGGTCGACCAAGGCTATACTATTTTTTAGATAAAATAAATAATTTCTATAATAATAATCCTGCAAATGGGTATTCCCCACAAGGAGTCTCTGTAACTGATCTGCCTAAAGAATTCATACAATTTGAATTAGGAGATATTTATTTTTATAGAGATGTGTTGTATAAGAGCTCAGATGTAGGTTCACTATTAACAATTGTGGATAACGACCAAAGTAGACCAAATGCTAAAAACAATAGGTTGCAACTATTTTTTACAGAAGGGTGGTATAATGCTTTAGTAAATCACGTAAAGGTAATAAATGGAGGTAGCGGATATACAAGTCCACCTATTGTTAGTTTTTCCGCTCCATGCGATGCTATTGCAACTGCGCAGATTTCGGGAGGTATTGTTACAGGAATAACAATTACTAATCCACAAGGATCTCGAACTTTTACTTCAACAAATGATCCTTTGACGAATTATGGTGCCCCTAATATAATTTTTACTGGTGGTGGCGGAAGCGGTGCTGTTGCGATCATTGATGAATGGGCCCATGGAGCTGCCGCTTATGCTTCACTTCCGATTTGCAATTTAAATGGTGTTAGTTCGGTCTTAGCATTTTGCGCCTTTCATCAACTTCAGATTGATCGAACAAATGGGGATTTTGCTACTTCAACTACGTTAGCACATGAGTTGGGTCATAATTTGGATTTAATTCATACCTATACTGGGGGTGGAACAGCCGCAAACTGTACAACAAACTCGTTGGATCCAATGTATTTAGATGATTTATATGGTTTACCAGCTCCGGGAGATTGCCCGCATAATGTAGGTTGGAATGATCCAATTTCTGCAATTAACAAAATTGACAATAATATGATGGGAGGTAATCGTGAGGCAAAGCACTTTACTCCGAAACAAATTGGAATAATGCATCGTGCATTGAAATTTAAAAATGTTCGAAAGTATTTGAAGGAGTGTTATTATGATCCGTTAAATCCTGTTGTAATTAGTTCACCGGAAAATTGGGATTTTGATATACTTAATGATGCCGATATAAATATTAATTCTGGTGCATCACTAGAAATTCAATGTCACCTTTCAATGCCTGTAGGTGCTAAAATAATAGTAAATCAAAACGCTACTTTAATCGTTGATGGCATCATAACAAACAATTGTGACAATGGCTGGAGCGGAACAATAGAAGTAAAACCAGGAGGAACGCTCCGTCTTACAGCAGATGCTGAAATTACATTAAATGGTAACGGAAAAATATTAATTGAAGATGATGCAACAAATCCCGGCAAACTTATTTATGAGCAAGGAGCAGAAGTTTATCTTGATGACTTTACTTCATCAATAGAAATAAATGGCAATCTTGAAATTGCAAACAATGCAACTTTTGAATTCAAGCATCATACTTCTCAACACGGTTATGTGAAGTTTGGAAATACTTCGCAATTTCCGTCACGAAATATTACTGCCGGTTCGTCAGCTTCAATAAATCTTGTTGGTTCATCGACTAATCGCACGATACTTGAAATCGATCAGGAAACATTTTATGCTCCTGCCAGTCTTGTGAACTTTAATATCGACGGTGGAAGAGTAGTGTTCAATGCTAATTCCAGATTGCAGGCAGACGGATATGCTACGAATATAAATTTCAATAATGTAAGATTTACGAGTAATACACCTGGAATAAATAACGGTCATAGAGGTGTACATCTTTATGGACAACCTAATATTTCAATTACAGGTTGCATTTTTGAATTTGGCCGTTATGGCATTTTTG
>JAYUWA010000211.1:0-6217 GCA_043753795.1 Bacteroidota bacterium
CATTAATATCAGGAATACCATCTAGATCGGTATCCACTGCTGTACCATCACCATAAACTTTGACACCTTCAGGAGTATCCGGTTCTTTGTCGAACAAATCAGCTACTCCATCTTTATCAGTATCCATTGACATCAGATCAACTTTGTCTTTCATATCATAAAGATCTGTGTAAACACTTTGCAATGGATTGAACCATTCAGCCATGTGATCTTTACTTCCGATATGGAAAGTAAGTCCGGCACTCAAATAAGAATAATCATCATCTTCAGATAATAATTTATCCCATCCATCCATACGGTCACTATTTGTTGTTCTAAGACTATATTCTAAATTCAGAGAAAAATGTTTTGCAATTCTGTATTTAACGCCGACAGAAAAAGGGATTATCAATTCTGTTGTTGGAGCGAAATCTCTTATTTCAAATGCCTGCTGATACTGAGAATAAATTCCCGTCAGTTCGGTTCTTCCACTATCGATTGAAACATACGGAGTGTAATTGATCGCTCCAATACCAATAGCACCGTAGATAGCAAGATTCGGTGTTCTTTTCAGAAAAGCAATATTACCAAGTTGAAAATATGCATTTAAGGTAAGGTCATAATGAACATCAGTATGATATTGATATTGCGGTTTATTTGAATCAACGCCACTCATTTTTCCGGTGATGAATCTTCCCTGGAATGCAAATGAATGAGTCAGAAATTTAGTAACATCGAGTCCGAATGCAAGTTCACGTTTAACATTATCTGCCGTAAATGTAGAAGCTGCAATATCTGTATTAGGATAAGTGATACCAATATGTCCCCCGATATCCCAGGTATTGAAATTATTAATATAGGTCATCCGGTCACGTTTAATGCTCGAAGGGGTACTTTTTAGTGAATCTACAGTTTGAGCCGAAATATTTTCAGCGCCGCCGATCACAAGCAGTGACATAAGAATAGTAAATAGTTTCATTTTGCAGTAGATTGTATTCATGTACGGAAGCCTCTGTTTATAAGGGCTACACGTTATGCAAATTTAAGAAAGCATTGGCTAAATGCAAGTCAATTTGGTAAACGAATTCAGGAAACCGGCTCAAATAACACCCTATGTATACCCGGAGCATAGTCCTTTTCGAGAAGTTCCAGGATCCGTTGATAGTCTGAATCATTATTTACAAAGTCAACGTTATTTGTATCAATCACTAAAATCGGAAATCCGTCTTGCTGTTTGAAAAACTCCCAATACCCTTTTTCCAGATTTTCCAGGTAATCGTTAGTAATGTTTTGCTCATAATCGCGACCTCTGCTTTTGATATTGCTTCTTAACTTATCAATGTCTTTATGCAGATATACTAACAGATCCGGCTTAGGCAAATGGGGATTTATAATGTGAAAAAGTCGTTGATATAGCTGATTCTCGTCGTTTTTCAAGGTAATATTGGCAAATATGAGTGATTTACTCAGCAAATAATCTGAAATAGTCTGTTGCCGAAAAAGTTCCGGAGAAGCCAATTCATCATTGAGTTGTTGATACCGGTCTGCTAAAAAAGAAAGTTCCAAAGGAAAAGCATAGCGTTGTGGCTGCTCATAAAATAACGGAAGAAAGGGATTATCTGCAAATCGTTCGAGGATGAGCCTTGTATTGAAATCGGCAGATAACCGTCCGGCAAGAGAAGTTTTTCCGGTTCCGATATTTCCTTCCACTACGATATAATCATATTTCAACTTTTTGGCCATATTAGCATTTTGCTCCGCGAAATTCGCTTTTAATTCCGATCATTTTCCACTTTCATGAAGAAAAACTTCTGAATTATCAGACGTTTTAGCAAGTAATTCAGCATTAGTTAAATGAAGTAAAGGGTGCTTGAAATCGGGAAGAACTTCAGCAAGTGGTATCAATGCAAACCTTCGGTCCTGAATAAAAGGATGCGGAATTGTTAATCCGGGCTCTTTGATTACCTGATCTCCATAATACAAAATATCGAGGTCGATTAGCCTTGGCGCCCACTTTACCGTTCTCACTCTACCCATTTCTTTCTCAATATCGAGTAGCTCCCGGAGCAGTTTTCGAGGCGACAAAACTGTTCGCACAACTATAATTTTATTCAAAAAATCGTCCTGCTTCGTATTTCCCCATGGTGCTGTTCGATAGGTTTCAGATTCTGAATCGATCAGACCGATCCGTTCAATGATGTTCTTCCGGGCCAGACTTAAATTCTGTAATCTGTCATTCAGATTTGTCCCTAAAAGAAGTACTGCCTGCATCATTAATTTTTTTCAAACCTACTTCAAATCTTATGAAACACAAAGCAATTAATTTAACTTTGCGTCTCTCTAAACAAAGTATATGAAACAGTTCTTCAAATTCATGCTGGCCTCAGTGGCCGGCTTCTTTATCGCCGGATTTTTAATCATCATTTTCATCATTACGCTTGTCAGCAGTATGGTCAGCGGACTGAATGAAAATGACAAAGTAAAAGTCAGCGAACATTCTGTTCTTGAAATTAATCTAGAAGGACCAATTAAAGAAAGAACTGCAAAAAATCCGATTGAAGATGTTAGTTTAACCGGCATTACGATCAACAAAGGATTGGGTCTTGATGATATCCTCCGCAGTATAAAAGAGGCAAAGACCGATTCAAAGATCGACGGACTTTTCATTAACCTTACTTCGCTACAAACAGGTATAGCAACTGTAGAGGAGATCAGAAATGCTTTACTGGATTTTAAAACTTCTAAAAAATTCATTTACGCATACAGCGAAAGTTATTCGCAGGGCGAATATTATCTTGCATCACTTGCTGACAAGATCTATCTCTATCCTGAAGGTGAAATTGATTTCAGAGGGTTCCGTGCTGAATTGATGTTCCTCAAAGGTGCACTTGAAAAACTTGAACTGCAACCGGAAGTTATCCGTCATGGTAAATTCAAAAGTGCTATAGAGCCTTTTATCCTCGACAAAATGAGTCCGGAGAATCGCGAACAAACACAGAAATTTATATCAAGTCTATGGAATCAATTTGTTCAAGACATTGCCGAATCAAGAAAACTAAGTGTTCAGGAAGTACAAAAGGTAGCGGACAATTTAGGTACACGCAGTGGACAAGATGCACTTGATGCAAAATTCGTTGATCAGTTAGCATACTACGACGAAGTTCTTGACGAGTTAAAAAAGAAAACAAATCTTGACAGCGATGACAAAGTTAAATTTGTTGACTTGAAAAAATATTCACAATCTATTCCGGCAATAAAAGAATTTTCAGCGAAAAAAATAGCTGTCGTTTATGCTAATGGGGAAATCGTTAGTGGCAAAGGCAGCGATAGTCAGTTGGGCTCAGATAAAATTGCAGGTGCTATCAGAAAAGCAAGATTGGATACTACGATTAAAGCAATTGTGTTACGTGTAAATTCACCGGGCGGAAGCGCTCTTGCTTCTGATGTGATCTGGAGAGAAACCATTCTTGCAAAAAAAGCAAAACCGTTTGTTGTTTCAATGGGTGATTATGCTGCATCAGGTGGATATTATATTGCTTGTGCTGCTGATAAAATTGTAGCACAACCGACAACGATCACAGGCTCAATTGGCGTGTTTGGTCTTTTATTCAATGCTCAAAAACTATTCAACAATAAATTGGGAATCACATTTGATTCTGTCCGCACCGGCAAATATGCAAACATAGGAAGTACGTTTTACCCTATGACAACAGAAGAGCGTGCAATCATTCAGGGAAGTGTGGAAAAGATCTATGATACTTTCATTACACATGTTTCTGAAGGAAGAAAAATGACCAAAGAATCGGTTGATAGCGTTGGTCAGGGAAGAGTCTGGAGTGGAACAGATGCAAAAGCATTGGGACTGGTTGATGAAATTGGCGGATTGGATAAAGCAATTGAAATAGCTTCCAAACTTGCAAAGCTTGATTCACACAGAACGATCTCTTTACCTGAACAAAAAGATTTCATGAAACAATTGATGGAAGATTTCGGTGAAGAAGCAAAAGTTTCAGCAGCCAAAAATGAATTCGGTACAGCATATTCTTATTACAAAGACATCGAGTCTTTAGTAAATATGGAGGGTATTCAAGCCAGACTTCCGTTTTCTATAACCATTCGTTGATTGCCGGATGAATATCACTAACCGTCAGATTGCAAAAGCATTTCGGCTGGCATCACAGTTGATGGAATTACATTCTGAGAATCCATTTAAGATACGTTCACTTCAGAATGCTGCATTTAAGATTGACAAATTGAATGCTCCTCTGTCTACAATGGATGAAGTTGAAATGGCATCCATTGAAGGAATAGGAAAAGGATTGCAGGCGAAAATTAGTGATTACCTCAAAAGGCAAAGTTTTTCCGACCTCGACGAATTAGCCACACGTACACCCGTTGGCGTAGTCGATATGCTTGGCATAAAAGGTATCGGACCAAAGAAAGTTTTACAACTCTGGAAAGAAATGGAGATCGAATCTGTTGGAGAATTGCTGTATGCTTGCAATGAAAACAGACTTGTAACACTGAAAGGTTTCGGAGAAAAAACACAAAAACTTATCCGCGACTCCATTGAATTCAGGATCTCGAATGCGAAAAATTGTCTCTATCCTATTGCTGAATTTATTTCGGAGGAGATCGTCAAAGAATTCAAAAGCACTTTTCTGAATTCAGAAATTCTTATCACCGGCCAGACCAGAAGGAAATGCGAGATCATTACATCAATTGAATTCGTTACTGATGTAAATGAAAGTGATTTTGTAAAATACATTTCCGCATCTGAACTTTTCAAAGAACAAATTCCGGTGATCGGAGAAGAAAATAAATGCGGACTTTCGGTTCGTTCAGCAACATTACTTTTTCAGGAAACAATTCCGGTCGTATTTTATCTGAGTACTGAAGAAATGATCCAGAATATTCTCTTTATTTCAAGTGCTTCGTCATCACATTTAGAAAAGCTTCAAGACGGATATCAAATTGACCTGACAACAACATTTTATTCAGAAGAAGAAGTTTACGAATCTGCCGGACTCCCCTATTTCATTCCTGAACTTCGTGAAGGAATAATAGAATTCGATCTTTTGAATAAAAGTGATTTTGATGATCTGATAGAAGAAACCGATCTGAAAGGAATTTTACATAATCATTCAACGTATAGCGATGGAAATGACACGTTGAAAGACATGGCACTTTATTGCAAAGAACTCGGCTATGAATATCTGGGAATTTGTGATCACAGCAAGAGTGCATTTTATGCAAATGGTTTGAGTGAAGAAAAAATTCTGCTGCAACATGCAGAAATTGACAAGCTCAACTCGACAATAGGGCCGTTTCGGATTTTAAAAGGAATCGAATCCGATATTTTATCCAGTGGAGAATTAGATTACGCAGAAGACGTTTTGAAATCATTTGATTTTATTGTTGCTTCTATTCATTCTAATTTAAGAATGGATGAAATAAAAGCAACAACACGGTTGATCAAAGCGATTGAAAATCCTTACACTACAATTTTAGGACATCCAACAGGACGACTGCTATTATCACGGCCGGGCTATCCGATCGATCACAAAAAAATCATTGATGCCTGTGCTGCGAATAATGTCGTGATTGAATTGAATGCAAATCCATATCGTTTAGACATTGACTGGCGATGGATACAATATGCTTTGGAAAAAAATGTGATGATCTCAATCAATCCTGATGCACATCGTAAAGAAGGATATCATGATATGCATTTCGGTGTTGGAGTTTCTCGTAAAGGGGGACTGACGAAAGAGATGACATTTAATGCTCTTTCTTTGGAAGAGATTTTGGAAAAAATTTGAGGGATTTCTGCGTCTTCTGCTCTCCCGGTAACTATCGGGATCTGCGGGAAAAAAATCCACATGAATTATTTCCCGCAGAATTGCGTTTTCCAAGTCAGCCCTGTAGGGGCGACTTGTTTGTAGAAAGTAATTCTTCAAGGTCCAAATAGCCCCGTAGGGGCGGCCTGTGAATTGCCGAGACACCACCTATGAAATAAATATTTTTGCATGAATCGGTTTTCAATTGATAGTTATTATTTTTTCAATTTGAGGTAAACAAGAATTCACAGGTCGCCCCTACGGGGCTGATCGAATCATACACCATTCCATGCTACAAAAAGGTCGCCCCTACGGGGCAATGTCATTAAGTTGTGTCTCATAATACCCTTTTATAGTTCAGTTCCGTTTGATATTTACCGGACAACTTTTTTGTCTTT
>JAYUWA010000212.1:0-6216 GCA_043753795.1 Bacteroidota bacterium
AATGATGTCCAGGAATCATCTTATCATTTGTATCCGTTGCGCATTTCCGGAATTGATGAGGCTACACGGGACAAAATAATGCAACAAATCTTCGATAAAGACATTTCGGTAAATGTTCATTTTATTCCGGTTCCAATGATGTCATTCTACCGCTCGTTAGGCTACTCAATAGCTGATTTCCCTGTTTGCTACAACAATTATGCTTGTGAAATCTCCCTGCCGGTGTTTTTTGACCTCACTTTTAGCCAAATTCAACAAATTTCGCAATCCGTTATACAATCCGTGGAAGAAGAATTATATATTCGCACCCTATGAAAAAACTCCTTTATCTGCTAGCCTTTGTATCTGCCATTGTTTTCGGTCAGGAAATGGATCTACGCAGTCGCACAGAGATCGTTTTACAGCAGTTTATCAAGAATGATTATGCAGCTATTTACAAGCAAATAGATACAGCATCCATTTCAAAAATTGATTCGGCCTCAATCGCTAAAAGCTGGAATAATCTGATAAAAGCAAATGGAAAATTTGTAAAAAAAATTAAAGTAGAAAAGGGTCTGCAAGGCAACTTTGAACTTTTCATTTCTACTCTGCAGTTTGAGAAAAATGAAATCAATTTCCGTCTGATCTGGGGAGCCAATAAAAAAATTAAAGGATATTATTTTACACCGGTCGATAAAAGACCGAAGTATCAAATGCCATCTTATCACAAAGAAGATGTTGCAAAAGAAAAAAAGGTTTTAATGACTACCGGAGAATATAGAATTCCCGGAAGTCTTGTTATACCAAACACACCCGGAAAGCATCCGTTGGTTATTCTTGTCCATGGATCTGGTGCCAATGATCGTGATGAAACATTCGGTCCATTGAAACCTTTCAGAGACCTGACATCAGGATTAACAGCACAAGGAATTGCTGTGCTTCGTTATGAGAAACGGACACGGATGTTCAAATCAAAAATGTCGCACAATGATCCTAACTACACTGTTAAGCAGGAAGTACTGGAAGATGTAAAGAAAGCAATTGAAGTTGCAAAGGCTGATACATCTATTGATACTACACAGATCTATATCTGCGGACATAGTTTTGGTGGAATGTTGTTGCCAAGAATTGCAAAAGAAAATCCTTCTATAAAAGGACTTATTTATCTTACACCAAATGCACGCAAACTTGAAGATCTGTTTGTAGCGCAAGCAGAATATTTAGCGGAAGAAATTGCTGATCCTGCCAGAAAGAAAGCTGTCGTAGATTCAATCAAAGTGCTTCGTGATAAAGTCAAATCACTGACTTCAAAAGCTGCTGTTGACAGTGCCCGCATTTTTGATTCACCTGTATCGCTATGGTATGAATTAAGAAATTATGAACCTGTTGAAACTGCAAAGACTTTAGATATGCCAATGCTTTTCATTTTTGGCTTACGCGATTATCAGGTAACTTCAGCTGATTCTGATAAATGGTTCTCAGCATTCAAATCAAATGAAAAGGCTGTATTCAAGATGTATCCGAAATTGAATCACTTCCTGGTTGCCGGAGAAGGGAAAAGTCTTCCTGCAGAATATGAAAAGCCGGGAAATGTGGATGAAGTATTGATAAATGACATCGGAGCCTGGATAAAAGGCATGAAATAACGAACGATTAATGATATGGTTAAAGGGTAATATGAATAAGTTTCTCATCAGATTTTTTGATATTGTATTTTCACTCGCAGGATTGATCGTTTTTTCACCGATACTTGCTTTGATTGCATTGACCATAGTATTGGATTCTTCAGGACCGATAATTTTCAGACAGTGGCGTGTTGGAAAGAATAATTCAGACTTCCGCCTCTTTAAGTTTAGAACGATGAATATCAATTCTGATAAAATGGGGCTGATCACTGTCGGTTCACGCGACCCACGGATCACCCGTGTTGGTATTTTTCTAAGAAGATTCAAATTGGATGAACTTCCGCAGTTATTAAATGTTCTATTTGGTCAGATGAGTCTGGTTGGTCCAAGACCCGAAGTACGTCGTTATGCAGATTTATATACACCTGCTCATCAAACGCTTGTACTTTCGGTGCGACCGGGCATCACTGATTTCGCTTCTATTGAATACTCTAATGAGAATGAATTACTGAGCAAAGTCACCGATCCGGAACATTTTTATATCAATGAAGTATTACCTGCCAAAATCAAGCTGAATCTCATCTTCATCGAAAATCCTACTTTTGGTAATTATATGCGCATTATCTTTCGCACTGTTGGAAAAATACTTACCCATTAAGTTAAATAACTAAAAATATAAGCAACATCATACTCCAAGTCATTTCAAACTATTAATTTTGATAGTCTTAATATGGAGTATAAAAAATTTTATTTAATAATTGAACTATGAGAGTTAAAATTTCGTTTTTAAAAGTGCACGGCAGTAGTGGTACCGTGCCACTTCATCACCAGAAAATTATTTCTGCGTTTCTGGAAGAAGTCATTAGAGAAATGCCAATCAAGTCTGAATTCTACAATTTCTCCTCGCTGAAAGGAACTTCAAAAGTTCAAGCGGGACAAATCAGATTTCTTTCTTCAAAAGTTTCTTTGGTACTGTCTGCGCCGGAACCTGAGTTTCTTCAAATGTTAGTGAATGAGATCTTCGAACGCCGTTTGGTAAGCTTCGCAAAATTGACTTTAGTTCCAAAGTCATACGATGTTATGCCTGATCCGGAATTCAAAACTGTGATGAAATACGTTTGTATTTCACCAATGATCTCTCAGCCGCCGTTTGAATCAGATGAAGCCGGAAATATTCCGGAAGCAATGGATCCAAGAAATCAGGAATTCTCTGACTTATTCTACGATGCAATCATTGATCGTATGGAAAAGGCGGGCTTCAGTGAAAAACAGCTAGCTGAATTTGCTGAGTTTGAAATCATGCCGGATGCAACGTATGTTCAGAAAATTGCAGACACTCACAAAAAGTTTGCAAGAATCTACAAGAACAACAGCAATGAAACCATCTTTGGTTATCTGTTGCCATTCACTCTGCATGCGCATCCGCAGGTTCAGAAGTTTATCTGGGAATGTGGACTTGGATTAAATACAATTCAAGGCTACGGTATGATCGATGTCGTGAGTTCTATGGCTCCTGCTGCAATCGCTGATCCTGAAGAGGCTTCTTCTGTATCCGATAGCGCTAGTACTGAAGAGCAAGCTTAATCGAGTCCCTGCTTAGCAAACTTCTTGTATTTTACTTCTCCGTCAGATTCAAGTATGACAATGTAGATTCCCCTCAATAAATTTTGCAGGGGAAGCTCTCTTTGTAATATGAAATCACTCGAAGGAATATTGAAATAGTCTGTGTAATGTAACCCGCCCATGAAATCATAAACATAAAGGGTCACACTTCCGGGTAGTTTCTTGTAGATGTAAAGTTGCACAGGATTGTATGTAACTGCCGTAGGAAAAAAATCGAAATCAAATGGCTCACAAGGTCCATAGGTCCAGGCATTATAGTTCAGTCCGCCGATGTTAAATGCTGAACAATCATTTCTGTATGTCACAACATCACAGCCACAGACAGGATTATATTCTGAGGAACATTGATTATAGAAAGGATCTGGAGTTCTTGTCGAATCCAGACAGAATTGTGAATATGATGGGAAGCTAATTGCCAGAAGGCCGATTATCAGTAGAATTCGCATATCTCAAAGGTAATCCAATTTAGAGCACATTTCAAGTGGCAATTGGTTAAATAAAAGCCGATCTTGACAACCTGATCCTGTGGATAATAACAACCGTTTGACTTTAATTGCAAAAAATTGAATTTCCTCGCCCACATTTTTCTTTCCGGAAACGATGATCAGTTGATGATCGGTAACTTTATAGCTGATTATGTAAAGGGAAATAAGAAAGATCTTTTCCCGGAAAGGATCAAAAAAGGCATTGAACTTCACCGGGCCATCGATGATTATACCGATAATCATTCGGTTACCGAAGACAGTAAAGCTCGTCTCAGACCAAAATACAGGAAGTATTCCGGAGTCATTGTGGACCTGTATTATGATCACTTTCTTGCCCGCAATTTTGAAATGTACAGTAAAGTTACACTTCCGGAATTCACTAAAAGAACGTATGCTATACTGCTTGCAAATCAAGATGTAATGCCTGATGGAGTAAAGCAATTTCTACCTTATATGATCGAAAGAAATTGGCTGCAGAACTATGCTACGATAGAAGGTATCGGACGGACTTTAACAGGTCTTTCTAAAAGGGTTACTTTTGAAAATAAGATGGATGAATCAGTTCATGATCTTCAGGCTGACTATGCAATTTATAAAAATGAATTTCACCGCTTTTTCCCACAGTTGATTACCTTTGCCGCCGGTAAAAAAATGTAATGCTACTATACCTGAAGGTCAAGCCGAATCAGAGGTCCGATAAGATCGAAATAACCCCTGACGGCTGGCAGGTTCGCCTGAAAGCTTCGGCTGTCGACGGTAAAGCAAACGAACACCTCATCAATTACCTTTCTGATGTCCTAGTCGTTCCCAAAAATGCCATTATCCTAAAGAAAGGGCTTACAAGCAAATTTAAATGCCTTGAAGTAAATCTTGCTGAAGAATTGGTCATCAAAGTGCTTGATGCAGAATCAAAAAAGTAATCTGCACACAGAAATGTGAATAACTCAATCGCCAGGAAGCCTTTCCTGACAAGGCTTCTGTTAATTTTAGCATCTGCAAAAAGATGTTTTCATTTTAAAATTGAATATTTATAAGAATGGCTGACAAGATAAAACCTGCTAACGAATACAACGAAGACAGTATCCGGTCGCTCGACTGGAAAGAACATATTCGTACCCGCCCGGGGATGTATATCGGAAAACTCGGCGATGGATCTTCGAAAGATGATGGTATCTACGTTTTGCTCAAAGAAGTGATCGATAATTCCATCGATGAGCATGTAATGGGTTATGGTAAAACGATAGAAGTTAAAATCGAAAATGGTGTCGTTTCTGTACGTGACTTTGGCCGCGGAATTCCTCTTGGTAAAGTCGTGGAATGTGTTTCAAAGATCAATACCGGCGGTAAATACGATAGCAAAGCTTTTCAGAAATCTGTTGGTTTGAATGGCGTCGGTACAAAGGCAGTCAATGCTCTGTCAGGCGAATTTATTGTCCAGTCTTTTCGTGATGGCCGCACAAAATATGCATCTTTCAGTAAAGGAAATCTTGTAAAAGAGGAACGCGAAAAAAGTACAACTGAAAAAAATGGAACGATCATGTCCTTCGTTCCCGATGATACAATTTTCAGAAACTGGAAATACAACCCGGAATATGTTTCTGCAATGTTGTGGAACTATGTTTATCTGAACAAAGGATTAACAATAGAATATAACGACGAGAAATTTTTCTCCGAAAATGGCCTTAAAGATCTTCTGGAAAATAACCTCACTGATGTATTACTTTATCCTATCGTCCATATTCATGGCGATGATATTGAAGTGGCATTTACACATACTACTTCTTACGGAGAAGATTATTTTTCTTTTGTTAACGGTCAGCATACAACACAAGGTGGTACCCATCAGGCTGCTTTCCGCGAAGCGATCGTAAAGACCATCCGCGAATTTTTTAAGAAAGATTTCGATCCAAGTGATGTTCGTACCTCTATAACTGCTGCAGTAAGCGTAAGAGTCCAGGAGCCGGTTTTCGAATCACAGACAAAAACTAAACTTGGTTCATTGACTCGTGAGCCGAATGGTTTAGCTATCCGCACATGGATCAATGATTTTATCAAAACTGCTCTTGATAATTATCTTCACAAACATCCTGAAGTTGCCAAAGCACTTGAATTAAAAATTCAGCAAAGCGAACGTGAACGGAAAGAGATTGCAGGGATTAAAAAACTTGCAAACGAAAGAGCAAAAAAAGCAAACCTTCACAATAGAAAACTCCGTGATTGTCGTGTTCACTTAAATACACGCCACATCGACCGCGATGAATCTACTATCTTCATCACTGAGGGAGATTCTGCCAGCGGATCAATTACTAAAGCACGTGACATAAATTTACAAGCAGTTTTCAGCTTGAAAGGAAAGCCTCTGAACTGTTTCAGCATGACGAAAAAAGTTGTGTATGAAAATGAGGAATTCAATCTTTTACAAAATGCCCTGAACATTGAAGACGGTTTGGATGAATTGCGTTACGGAAAGATCGTGATCGCTACCGATGCCGATGTCGATGGAA
>JAYUWA010000213.1:0-6214 GCA_043753795.1 Bacteroidota bacterium
AGTACAGGAAAAGTTGAATTCGGAGGAACTAGATTAATTTCTTTAGTGCACGCAAATCCTGTGTTCAATTTAGTTTATATAACAAATATAAATGCTGCAGGCGTTACACCTGTTTCGGATTGGAATATACCACAAGAATTGTTTATTGGTCCCGGTGCAGCTTTGAACGGAGGATCATCTCTTAATCATACTATTGCCGGTAACTTTACAAATAATGGTTCACTTTCCGGACAGACCTCAACATTTATATTTACTGGGAGTCCAACAGCATTAAATGGATTAGGTGCGACTTCATTTTATAACTTGACAATTGCGTCTGCGGCAGATTTTAGTCTAAATAAATCAATCAGTATACAAAGAGACCTTTCAGTGAATGGAAACTTCAATACTGTAGGGAGAACAATTAGTTTTACTGGATCTTCGCCCTCAGTTATCAGTGGGTCAGTATCAGTAGTTTTATTTGATGATTTGGAGCAGAATAAAACCGGAAGTACAACAACATTATCTAAACCAAGTACTGTAACCGGAGATTTTTTACTTACAGATGGAATTGTGAATACAACCGCCACTAATCTGCTTACACTTACAGATAATGCAACTTCAACAGGTGGGACGGCAACTAGTTTTGTTAGTGGTCCAATGAAAAAGATTGGAGATGATGCTTTCATTTTTCCTTTAGGGAAGGGTGTAAGTTGGGCGCGACTAGGTATTAGTACGCCAAATCAAACTACAGATGAGTTTACAGCGGAATATTTTGCAAGTCCTTTCAGCAATACGTCAAGCATGGCCAGTGTACCAACGCCCGCCTTGAACCGTGTAAGCACTGTGGAATATTGGAATTGTGAAAGAACAACAGGGACTTCAAATGTCACAGTCGAGTTGTATTGGGAAAGCGCCGCAAGAAGTGGAATCATTTCGTATGGCACAGACTTATCGGTAGCACATTGGAATGGTGTAAGTTGGGAGAATTATGGACAAAGTGCAATTCTCGGTGCAAGTCCGGGAAGGATAACTTCGAATGCTGCAATATCATTTAATCAATTTACTTTTGGTTCTCAAGGTATGAATCCTCTTCCGATCGACTTAATTGGTTTCACGGCAAAGCTTAACCCTTCAGGGATAGTAGACTTGAAATGGGAAACTGCTTCCGAAGTTAATAATGATTATTTTGTAATTGAACGAAGTGATAAAGGAGTCGATTTTGATATGATTGAAATAATTTATGGTGGCGGGAATAGCTCTGTGTTGCTAAATTATAGTACAAAAGACAGTGACCCTCTCATAGGTACATCTTATTACAGATTGAAGCAGGTGGATTTTGATGGGAAGTATAAATATTCTGATATAGAATCAATCGAGCGATGGAAGAGTTCGACTTTTATAGTTTACCCAAACCCGAATGATGGAACAGTTTTCAATATTTCGTTTTCTGAGAATAGAAGCGAAGAATATTTGTTTACGCTTGTCGACTCCCGCGGTCAAGTCGTTTTAACTGAAAATATTGTTCGATCGGAATTGGAAAATTCAATCAAAATTACACCTATGGTTAAGTTAAATCCGGGTGTGTATTTGTTTAGCTGTAGGGGTAGAAATCTTCTGACAGAACAAAAGGTAGTTGTGAAATGATTGTTATTGTGAATTCTTGACACCCACGATAAGTTCATGCTACTCCTATTCATCTATCAAATCATTATTCATAATAATCCACAATTGAAGAATATTTATCGTTATAAAGAATCCGGCAAATTCACTAGGTTTAATATTAATTTTCCCTAACCAGTGAAACATTAGCTGGCAAATTTATCAGTAAGGGTTCTTTCTCCACTGTAACATTACTATAATCAAGTCCGAACTCTTTTTCATCAGGCAAGCTGAAATGTTTGAGTGCAAAATAAACTTTGAGGAATAATTTGTTTTTATTTTTAAGGTCATTTTCAAAGGATAGAAATCTTTTCTTCAAAATAAACCGGAAGTCACCATTAATATTGTGTTTCTCAAGTGAGGCGTATCGACTTTGGATTTTGATTTCATTTTTTGCGACCATTTCATCTACAACTTTTCTAAAGAAGTAGTTTATTCTTGGTGCAACTCTGAAGCCTAGTTTGAAAGTTATCCAAACTGCTTCTTCCGGTTCCAAAATTTCTACTTTGTATGACATTTTATAGGGTTCATCCATTACTTCAACGTGTATGAACCAATATATATCGGCCCGCTTTGGTTGTTTATGTAAGATGGAGTAAATTGTACTTTCTTCAATCAGCCTGCTGTTACTTGATGCAGTCAGATAAACTAAATGAGTTGCATATTTAGCAACAGACAAATCGTTACTCAGCTCCTTAAGGATTGGTAATTTCGGTTTTAACTCAACAAATTTCTGTAATTTGTTTTTTATTTGGACGGCCTTAAACCAAATGAACATAATTGAAAAAATTACTGAACCTAACAGTAAAGTTACCCAACCTCCGTGTGAAAATTTTAAGAGATTAGCAGCTAAAAAGGAAATTTCAATTGTAAGAAAAACAGATAATAATAAAAACACCAGGAACTTTGATACTTTTTTCACTACTAAATAGACACTTAAGAGAATTGTGGTCATAAGCATCGTCAGAGTTACTGAAAGTCCGTAAGCAGCTTCCATATTTTTACTTTCTTTAAAGTATAATACCACAAAACAACATCCTGTCATCAGCAGGTAATTTATTGTTGGTATATACAATTGTCCTCTTACTTCAGACGGAAATATAATTCTCATTTTCGGCCAGAAGTTGAGTCGGATTGCCTCTGATATTAAAGTAAACGATCCGCTGATCAAAGCTTGACTGGCAATAACAGTTGCGCATGTAGCAATAATAATTGAAGGGAACAAAAACCAGTCAGGTACTAATCCGAAAAATGAATTAAGGTTTTTCATTGTCGATCCTTCGTGGTTTATTAACAAGGCTGCCTGTCCAAAATAATTCAGGACGAGGCAACTTTTCACAAATATCCAGCTAATCTGAATATTTCTTCTTCCGCAATGTCCGAGGTCTGAATACAAAGCTTCTGCACCGGTTGTACACAAAAACACACCACCTAATAGCCAGAATCCACCGGGATATTCTGAGAGAAGCTTGTATGCGTAATAGGGATTGAGAGCACTTAGTACAATCGGATTTTTAAGAATGGAGACTAAGCCTAATGTTCCGATCATAGTAAACCAGATAATCATTACAGGCCCAAAAAATTTACCTATGAAAGAAGTACCTGCTCTCTGGATTAGAAATAACATTACAATAATAGAAAGTACAATCGGTATTACGGGTAAACCCGGAAATGATGGAAGTAGTCCTTCAATTGCAGAAGAAACGGAAATTGGAGGAGTGATTATGCTATCAGCAAGTAGAAAGCTTCCCCCGGCTATTGCGGGAATCAAGAGCCATTTTGCATATCTCCTTATCAGAGCATAGAGGGAAAATATACCTCCTTCGCCTTTGTTGTCTGCTCTTAAAGTAATTAATACATACTTTAAAGTTGTTTGAAAGAATAACGTCCAGAAAATACATGAAACTCCGCCATAAACTATCAATTCCGAAATTGGTTTGTCTCCAATTATAGCTTTAAAAGTATAAAGTGGTGATACTCCAATGTCTCCAAAGACAATACCAATTGAAACCAGGAAGCCTGCAAATGTTATTTTATTAAGATCGTGAGTTTTCATAAGAGGGTAAATCGGCATTCCTTTCAGGTAGAAGGACTTTTCCTCAAAGATAAAAAAATAACGGTGTTGTCTCATAGCCTAAATAAAGGCTTTGAATTTATTTAGGAAACTGTTTAATGGCATATATTTTTAGTTTGGTAATAAACAAAAATAATTACATGGGTAAAATTGCTACCTCTCAAAAAGTATCTCCACCAAAAATAGATCCTAGGGATGAAATTGTGAATTTCCCCGCTTCTCCGGATTTTATTGATTCAATTCCGGAATGTAAATTATAATATTTATAACATAAGACATGGCTAAGAAGACTAATGCGCCCGTAAGAAATAAAAAGGAAACAAATTCTGTGAATAAAAAAATTGCAGACCTTTCTAAAAATACAGTTTCTCCGGACGAACAATTTCTGACGACGAATCATGGTGTCAGAATCAATGATAATCAAAATTCCCTCAAAGCAGGTGAGCGCGGTCCGACACTGCTGGAAGATTTTATCTTCCGGGAGAAGATGACTCATTTCGATCATGAAAGAATTCCGGAACGGATTGTTCATGCCCGGGGATCGGCAGCGCATGGAGTATTTAAACTTTATAAGCCTTTGAGCAAAGTGACAAAGGCAGGATTTCTAAATGATACAGAGCGTGAAACACCGGTCTTTGTACGTTTTAGTACTGTAGCAGGATCTCGTGGTAGTACAGATCTTGCAAGAGATGTCCGTGGGTTTGCCGTAAAATTTTATACCGACGAAGGTAACTTTGATCTGGTTGGTAATAACATGCCGGTATTTTTTATACAGGATGCAATGAAATTTCCGGATCTGGTACATGCAGTAAAGCCGGAACCACACAATGAGATTCCGCAAGCTGCATCTGCTCATGATACTTTCTGGGATTTTATTTCAATGATGCCTGAATCAGCACATATGATCATGTGGCTGATGAGTGACAGAGCTCTTCCGAGGAGTTATCGGATGATGGAAGGTTTTGGTGTTCATACATTCCGTTTTGTGAACGAAAAAAATCAGTCCACGTTTGTAAAATTTCATTGGAAGCCTTTATTAGGAATTCATGCTCTCGCATGGGATGAAGCACAAAATTTGTCCGGCAAAGATCCTGACTTTCATAGACGCGATCTATGGGAAGCAATTGAAACAGGAGCATTTCCTGAGTGGGAACTCGGTGTACAATTGATACCGGAAGAAGATGAACATAAATTCGAATTTGATCTGCTTGATCCTACGAAATTAGTTCCTGAAGAAATGGTGCCGGTACAACGAATCGGTAAAATGACATTGAACAGAAATCCGGATAATTTTTTTGCAGAAACAGAGCAAGTAGCATATCACGTCGGGCATGTTGTTCCGGGAATTGATTTTACTAACGATCCGCTTTTGCAAGGAAGATTATTTTCATATACTGATACGCAGTTAAAAAGATTGGGTGGACCAAACTTCCATGAGATTCCAATTAACCGGCCGGTTGCTCCGGTAGCAAATAATCAGCGTGATGGTCACATGCGTCAGACAATAAATACCGGTCAGTCGAGTTACGATCCGAATACTACAGCGAAAGGTTGTCCGTATCAAGCGGGAATGAAAGATGGTGGATTTACTTCCTTTAATGAAAGAATCGATGCGCATAAAGTGAGAAACAGAAGTGATAGTTTTAAAGATCATTTCAGTCAGGCAACGTTATTTTTCAATAGCCAGAGTGAATCTGAAAAAGATCACATTGTTGATGCATTGCGTTTTGAATTAGGAAAAGTGGATAACCCTGCAATTCGTGAACGGATGCTGGGGATATTATCGATGATCGATAAAGGACTTGCTTCTTTGGTGGCAATAGGGCTAGGGCAGAGTGTGCCAGCGGATATCGGTTTGGTCAATCACAGTGTTCCTGCAGATGCTGATCCGAAAACTTACCAGCCCTTCGTTAAGAAAAGTTCGCTGGCGCGTTCAGAAGCTTTGAGTATGCTGAATACAATAAAAGATTCTATCGATACAAGGAAGATCGCTGTTCTTATAGCTGATGGTGTAAATTTAAAAACCGTGAAAAGATTACAGGATACTCTTAAAAAACACAATGCAAAACTGGAAACAGTTGCACCGCGATTAGGAGCTATTAAAACGAGTGATGATAAATCAATTATTGCAGATAGAAGCTTGCTAACAACGCCGTCTGTAGTGTATGATGCTGTATTTGTAGCTGATGGGGACAATTGTATTGAAGAATTAAAAAGTAATCCTGATGCGATTCATTTTTTGAATGAAGCATTTAAACATTGTAAAGCGATTGCATGTATTGATGATGGCGTTAAAGTTTTACAAAAAACCAACTTCGCAAGAAAGCTTCCTAAAGCCAATGATAAAAAAGCTGCTTTACGAGAAGGGGTAGTAGTAGGTGACAATTTAGAATTGGTTACAGATTCATTTATTGAAGCCATATCACAACATCGATTCTGGCACAGAGAAAAGGCAAGAAAAATACCGGCGTGAGGTCAAATTGTTTTCGTTGGAATAAA
>JAYUWA010000214.1:0-6211 GCA_043753795.1 Bacteroidota bacterium
AATTCACACATATCTGCCCAGAAGCCACGGTCCCTGAGCGAAGTCGAAGGGCGAACGTTTTGAATTTCGAACAACGGGTTAACTAATAACTAATAACGAGTAAAGAATTACGAAAAAAAATCCCCACGTGATCAGAAAAATTACAATACTCGCAATTGCATTATTGAGTTCAGTGCATGGCTATTCACAAGGCATACTGAATTCTAATATTCATGGCAATTTCGAATTCAATGGACAATACTATATCGCTGATTCTTCTATCAATGCGAAGGAAGTTCCTGAGAAGTTTCTCAACAATGCTTTCCTTAATCTTAATTATGAGTATCAGGATTTCTCAGCCGGATTAAGATATGAAAGTTACAGAAATCCGCTTCTGGGTTTTGAAACAGATTACACCGGTAGTGGAATCACATATCGATACATTAATTATAAGAAAGACGGACTTGATGTAACAGTTGGAAATTTTTATGATCAATTCGGAAATGGATTAGTCTTTCGAAGCTATGAAGAAAGAGGGCTAGGACTTGATAATGCAATGGAAGGTATTCGTGTAAAGTATACGCCTGTCACCGGCCTGACAATTAAAGGGCTTGTTGGTGTACAAAGAAATTTCTTTACTCTCGGAAAAGGAATTGTAAGAGGTGCTGATATAGACTGGAATTTGAATGAAAGTGTTAAAGCCTTAATGGATAAAAAAACACAAGTAATACTGGGTGGCAGTTTTGTAAGTAAATATCAGGTAGATGATGACAATGATTTTATTTTACCGGAAAATGTTGGTGCTTCTGCAGGACGTTTTACAATACTTCGCGGAGGATGGAATATTGGAGGTGAATATGCGTTCAAGATAAATGATCCGTCTTATACTAACGGTTATATTTATAAGAATGGTTCCGCAACATTGATTACTGCTTCATATTCTAAACCCGGATTCGGATTGAATTTCGGAGCTAAGAGAATTGATAATATGAGTTTCAGATCAGACAGAACTGCAATCTTAAATAGTTTGATGATCAATTACCTGCCTGCAATGACAAAACAACATACTAATATGCTCGCAGCATTTTATCCGTATGCAACACAACCAAACGGAGAGTATGGTTTTCAAGCTGAAATTTTCTTTCACATAAAAGAAGGGAAATTTTTAGGATGGAAGCGAGGTGCTGATGTATCAATAAACTATTCGCGAGCTCAAAGTATCGATCGTCAGGTTGCAGCTGATTCCACTGATGGATATAAATCAGATTTCTTTAAACTTGGGGACGAAATTTATTTTGAGGATTTCAATATCGAATACAATGCAAAGATCAAAAAGAACTTAAGGATGATCCTAAGTTATGTTTATATAAATTACAATGAAAGCGTAATTACAGGGGTTTCAGGAAAGGGTCATGTATACAGCCATATTGGAATAGTCGAGCTTAACTGGAAGATCAATGCTAGACATAACTTGCGAACTGAATTGCAGCATTTGTACACTAAGCAGGACGATAAGAGTTGGGCACTGCTTCTCGCAGAATACACAGTTTCTCCTCATTGGTTTTTTGCAGGATTCAGTGAATACAATTATGCAAACGATGATAAAGACAACAGGTTGAATTATTATAATCTGTCGTTCGGATATACAAAGAATACAAACAGAATCGCTTTCGGTTATGGTCGTCAACGTGCAGGTATTTTTTGTGTTGGTGGTGTTTGCCGGACAGTACCTGCGTCCAATGGATTTAATGTTTCAGTAACTAGTAGTTTCTAATCTCATGAAAAAAATAAAATATTATCTGGTAGCTTTGTCGTTTTTGCTTGTCATACATAGCTGTGATAAAATTGACGGACCAAGAAGAGAAGTTGATAACTCAGGAACACAACTGAGTCTGGATTCGATTGTTATAGATGGTGATACACTTACAATTGGTTTGGATTCTTCAACTGCAATTCAGCGGGTTCTACTTGAAGAATTTACCGGACATCTTTGTGGCACATGTCCGCCGGCAGCAAAACTGTTGAATGATTCACTGCGACCATTTTTTGGTGAGCAGCTTATTGTCGTAAGCATTCACTCAGGGCAGTTTGCAGAAACATGTCCGACTTCCATTGATTGCCCTTCTGCAGCCCCGTCAGGTTCCTTTACTACTGACTTTCGTTGCACGATCAGCGATGAACTGACTTCTCAATTTGGTGTTACAGCAAACCCATTAGGTATGGTTAATCGTGTTGGCTATCCGACTTCTCACAAGAAAACATACTTGTCGTGGAAGACTGCCACTTTAAATGAGTTAAGCATAGCGCCAATAATCCGACTTAATTCTACTGTTCTTTATGATACAACTTCCCGTGTCTTAAAAGCCGCAGTTCGGACGGAATTACTAACTGAATATTCCGGAACCTTGAAGTTGGCTATGGTGCTTGTCGAAGATAGTATTGTCAACTGGCAACAATGGTATAATCATACTCCACAATATGTTCCTGATTATGTTCATCATGATGTTTTGCGTACATCATTGACCGGTGGACTCGGTGAACCGTTGGTGGCAAGTTCACCTATCGAATCCGGAACAAAATTTCTGAACGGATATTTCGTAACACTAAGTTCAGACTGGGATGCTGAAAGATGTAAGGTCGTATGTTATGTTTATGATGAAACAACATTTAAAGTAGTGCAAGTACTTGAAGAGGAAATAATAAAATAGAATGATAAAAAAGTTTGTTTGTGTTCTGTTGTTGCTTTTGCCGTTGCTGATTTCAGCACAAAGTTTCAAAGCCGGAGTACGTTTTGGAATTGTAGGTTCACAAGTAGATGGTGATACCTATGAAGGTTTCAATAAAGCCGGACTCACAGGAGGTTTATTTGTAAACCGAAAACTTTCTGATCTTTTTTCTCTTCAGCTTGAAATGAATTTCATTCAGAAGGGCAGCCGCAAACCACTCGATGATAATAACACCTATTACCTGATGCGACTCAATTATATCGAAGTACCTGTTCTTTTGCAATGGCACGCAGGAAAATTGTTGGATATTTTTGCAGGTCCCTCATTTGGAGTACTACTTAATTCGCACGAAGAAACTCATTTTGGAGAATTCAAAGGACCGGATTTTGAAAAAAATGAGATCGCTGCCAGAGTAGGAATCTCCTATAAACTCTCAGAAAAATGGACGGTCGACGGCCGATTCTCAAATTCCATCATTACCATTCGACCTTCACCGGCAGTGTATACTCCTTTTTTTGAAAAAGGACAGTACAATAGGTTGTTTGAAATTGGATTTTCGGTTTTATTTTAAATTTTTAACCGTGTAATTCTTGCATTTTGAAAGTCAAGTCCGAGCGGTAGGTACTATTGGTCAAACATTTTTTATATCTTCGCTATCCCGCTAATTGCGGCACAATTCAATATGAAACGATCTGATTTTTCCTTAAACGACAGCCCGGCCATCGACCAGGTCGGAGTTGAAGAGCGGATTTCGCGATTTACAAAGCGAAGTATTAAAAAGGAGTCGAAGCTGGCTGCTCTGAAAATGGCACTTAGTATGGTCGATCTTACTACTCTGGAAGCAAAAGATACACCCGGAAAAGTAAAACAGCTTTGCACAAAAGCGATGTATCCGCATGCTTCACTTCCTGATGTGCCTGCCGTTGCTGCAGTTTGCGTTTATCCGAATCTTGTGAAAGTCGCTAAAACAACCTTACAAGGATCAAAAGTGAAAGTTGCTGCAGTAGCCACTGCTTTCCCTAGTGGTATGTCGACACGGAAAGTTAAACTTGAAGAAACAAAATGGGCAGTCGGCGAAGGTGCTGATGAGATCGATATGGTCATTTCACGCGGTCATTTTCTTGCCGGTGAATATGGTTTTGTTTATGATGAAATAGCTGCAGTGAAAGAAGCATGTGGTAATGCACATCTCAAAGTTATTCTTGAAACCGGAGAGTTAAGTACACTCGATAATGTTCGTCGCGCATCTGATCTTGCAATGCATGCCGGTGCAGATTTTATAAAAACGTCTACAGGAAAAATTCAACCCGCCGCTACTTTGCCTGTAACACTTGTGATGCTTGAAGCTATTCGTGATTTCTATTATGAGACCGGAAAGCAGATCGGAATGAAACCTGCAGGTGGAATTGCTACTGCTAAACTCGCCCTTCAGTACCTTGTTGTGCTTCGTGAAACGCTCGGAAACGACTGGATGAATGCCGATATGTTCCGTTTCGGTGCAAGTGCTCTTGCAAACGATCTTCTAATGCAAATTGTAAAAGAGAAAACAGGAATTTACCAAAGCATAGATTATTTTTCAAAAGATTAATTTTATTTAGAGACAATGTCTCTGTTATATTAATAAGAATGGCTAAAAAGCAAACCAAAAAAACAGCAGCGATCAAATTTGATACTGACTGGAAATATGCACCCTCACCGGAAAGTCAAGATCATATTCGTTTAGAAGAAAAATATGATTTATTTATTGATGGAAAATTTACACAGCCATCATCCGGAAAATATTTTGAGACGATTAATCCTGCCAACGAAAAAAAGCTGGCAATGGTGGCGGATGCAAATGAGAAAGATGTAAATAAAGCTGTAGTTGCTGCCAGAACTGCCTACGATAAATACTGGAGTAAATTACCTGCGAAAGAACGTGGAAAATATATTTATCGTATTGCCCGTATCATGCAGGAACGTGCACGCGAACTTGCAGTCATTGAAACAATGGATGGCGGGAAAGCAATTCGTGAATCTCGCGATGTTGATGTTCCTTTAGCAGCAGCACACTTTTTCTATTATGCCGGTTGGGCCGATAAAGTAAAGTATGCTGTGCCGGGAGCAAATGCGAAACCATTAGGTGTAGCAGGACAGATCATTCCATGGAATTTCCCATTGCTGATGGCTGCATGGAAAATTGCACCTGCACTGGCTGCCGGAAATACAGTAGTGCTTAAACCTGCTGAAACAACTCCGCTGACAGCATTGAAACTTGCAGAAATTATCCGCGATGCAGATCTTCCACCCGGTGTTGTAAATATTATTACAGGAGCAGGCGCTACAGGTGCAGCTTTGGTAAATCATCCTGACATAAATAAAATCGCTTTCACCGGAAGTACAGATGTCGGTAAGATGATTCAGAAAGCGATCGCCGGCACAAACAAAAAATATACTCTCGAACTTGGCGGAAAAGCTGCGAATATAATTTTTGAAGATGCGCCAATTGATCAGGCCGTTGAAGGAATTATCAATGGTATTTTCTTTAATCAAGGTCATGTATGCTGCGCAGGTTCCCGATTATTCATTCAGGAAAGTATTGCTGCAAAAGTGATCCGCAAGTTAAAAGATAGAATGGAAACTTTGATTGTTGGTGATCCGCTCGACAAAAATACTGACGTGGGAGCAATCAATTCTAAGATGCAATCTGAGAAAATTAAAAATTATCTGAAGATAGGTGTCAATGAAGGCGGTGAAATGCATCAGTCTTCATGTACTCTTCCAACAAAAGGTTTCTGGTGTAAGCCTACGATCTTTACAAATGTTTCTCAGTCTTCAAGAATAGTTCAGGAAGAGATTTTCGGACCAGTTCTGGCAATTCAGACTTTCAGAACAATTGAAGAGGTGATAGAAAAGGCGAACAACATTCCTTACGGATTAAGTGCAGGGGTATGGACTGATAAAGGATCAAAGATCTTTAAAGTTACCGGTGCTCTTCGTGCTGGAGTTGTTTGGGCGAATACATATAACAAATTCGATCCAACTTCACCATTTGGTGGGTATAAGGAAAGTGGTGTAGGTCGTGAAGGCGGTTTACATGGATTGATGCCTTATCTTGAAGTTGAACACAATTAATTGTAACGTTATTTAAACGGAATAAAATGGATCAAGTAGAAAAAAATAAAGTCGAAACTATCAATGGCTCAACAGTAAATGGCCAATCAGGAAAAGGAAAACGTCTTGATGTTATGAAGACTTATAAGTTATTTATAGATGGAAAGTTTCCAAGAACGGAATCGGGCCGATACTATTTATTGAAAAATAGTAAGGGCGAACAGCTTGCAAATATCTGTCAGGGTTCGCGTAAAGATTTCAGAGAAGCAGTTGTTGCAGCAAGAAAAGCACAACCTTCCTGGGCAGCAAAGTCAGCATACAACAAAGGACAAATTCTATATCGTATCGCAGAAATGCTTGAAGGAAGAAAATCTCAATTTGTTGAAGAGTTAATGTTGCAAGGTTCTTCTCAG
>JAYUWA010000215.1:0-6210 GCA_043753795.1 Bacteroidota bacterium
ATACAACGATAACGGTTGTTGTAAATCCAAACCCTGCTGTAAATTTTGCATCTTCAACGATACAGGCGTGTGATAGCATTACTGTTAATTTCAACAATACAACTTCAGGAGCAACATCTTATTTCTGGGATTTCGGAGACGGGACTAATTCTACACTAACATCACCATCGCATTTGTATGCAGTTGAAGGAACATATAGTGTTATGTTGACTGCAACTTCACCAGAAGGATGTTCTGCGTCTAAGTATGCAGCATCAATGGTTATCATCAAGAGTACACCACAGCCGGTTTTTTCTGCTTCGCGAACTTCCGTTTGTCCGGGCGATTGTGTTTCATATACCGACCTTACGCCCGGAACCAATACTTCATGGCAATGGCAATTATCAGGTGGTAATCCATCGACATCTATTGCAAGAAATCTGAATTCTGTTTGTTACAATACAATTGGAAATTATTCGGTGACACTTACTGTTTCAAACGGTTCGTGTACAGGAACATCTACACAATCAGCAATGATCAATGTTGTAGATTGTAATGCAAAGCCGCAAGCGTCTTTTGTAAGCAGTGACACCAGTCTGTGCGGAGGAAGTTGTATTTCATTCGTAGGACTTTCACTTAATTCAGTGAGCTGGTCATGGCAGTTTCCGGGAGCTACTCCATCAACATCTACACTTGAGTCGCCGACGAATATTTGTTATTCAACTTCCGGAGTTTATCCGGTAACGTTGATTGCAATGAATCCTTCCGGTACAGATACGTTTTCGGTTTCTTCTTTCATCAACGTATCGGTAATGCCTGCACAGCCTTCATTTACACAAAGTGGAAATGTTCTGGCAGCATCTTCTGCTCCTAATTATCAGTGGTATTATAATGGTATTCCAATTTCTGGTGCAACAAACCAACAATACACAGCTACATTATCAGGACCGTATTCTGTAGAGATCGTAGATGCAAATGGATGTTCAGCGGTATCAGCAGTATTACATGTATCGCTGGTTGGTGTTGATGAATTAATCGATCCACTCAGTTTTATAATTTATCCGAATCCGGCTTCGAATGAGGTCTTCATTCAATCAGACAGAACAGTTCTCGGTGAGATTTCGATTGAGTTGATAGATCTTGTGGGACAGATTTTGATTTTCAAGAATGAAAAACATAATGTATCCGGTTCAATCTGGAAGCTGGATCTTACTTCACTTGCTCAGGGAGCTTATTTTGTCAGAGTGACGAATAAAGAGCATGAGTGGAAGTCGGTTATTTTGAAACAATAAATTTCCCTTTCCCTTTCTCTTTTATTCAGGACAAATCTTACAGTTGTAAGATTACCTATGTTCTATACTTTTTATTAATAAACATCCTTTTGATTATCGTGTATAATAATTCGGGACAATGGTATCAATTCCATTGAAAAAGTTATTGATATGCGAAAAATTAAAATACTATTAACCTGCTTATTCTGTGCAAATATAGCCCTGGCAGGGGGAAATGAATCTGTAAGTGATTCCATACCATTTTATAAGATGTCATTAGAACAACTAATGAATGTCAGCGTTTCTGTCGTTTCAGAACAGCAGGAAATTGGAAGAGAGTCGTCAGGGATCGTAACTGTTGTTACAAGAGAAGAGATTCTTAAGTCCGGAGCAAAGGATTTGATGCAAGTCTTACAATTGATTCCGGGTTTTGATTTCGGAGTTGATGTGGAAGGAGTTGTTGGAATCGGTGTCCGTGGAAACTGGGCACATGAAGGCAAGGTATTGATGCTTTGGGATGGTCTTGAAATGAACGAAGACCTTTACTCTACTTTGCAGTTTGGCGGGCATTACCCTATTGGTCAGATCAAGCGTATTGAAATTATCCGCGGTCCGGGTTCTGCTATTTATGGAGGTTATGCTGAATATGCTGTAATTAATGTAATCACTTTAAACAATGAGCTTGATGGAATTGCGGTAGATGCTCAGTATTCATCTTATAGTTCGGCACCGGCATCCAGAGGGGTTTCGTTTGCTTATGGTAAAAAATGGGCGAACTCACATCTTGCTGTTTCTTCCTATCAAAGTAAGTTTATCAGAAGCGACAGAGAGTATGTCGACAATTATGGCAATGCATATTCATTGAAGAATTTATCAGCATTAAATTCTGAACAATATAGAATTGATTATTCGTATCGTAAATTCAGCATAATTGCATTTTATGATGACTATAAAATTTTGCAAAGGGATGGTTATGATGAAGTGTATTCACAAGCATATAGAATTCGCTATGTAAATTCTGCAATTAATGCGAAAGTTGAATATAACATTGGAAAATTAAAGTTGACGCCCGGAATTAAAATTAAAATGGAACATCCATGGTATTACAACAGTGAAACTCCCGGCGACGAGTTTGAAGCTTACGATGTAACAAGTAATAAGAATCAGGTTTACCTGAATTATCTGATCGACCCTTCAAAAAAGTTGAATGTTGTTGGTGGGATTCAATATACTACACTCATTGCAAAAAACCGCCTCGAGAATTCAACATTTACAGACGGAACAAGAAAATTTGAAAGTTATGATTACGGAGGACATATTCAGGCATTAGCTAAAACCAAAGTTGTCAATTTTACATTAGGAAGCAGAATTACATACAATAAATACTATGGAACTTCTTTTGTTCCGAGAATGGGAATCACTAAGACATGGAATAAGTTTCACGTGAAAACATTATATGCTATTGGTTATCGCGCACCTTCGGTAGAAAACATTAATCTCAATTGGTCGATTAAACCCGAGTATACTTATGTGATGGAAGTTGAAGGTGGTGTTAGGCTTGGTAAAAATTCATACCTGACCACGAATGTTTATGACATTACGACAACTGACCCTATTATTTATTATTATGATCCGACTATCGAAATTGAATCTTATAAGAACGCAGGTCATGCCGGAACACGTGGAGTTGAACTGGATTATAAATGGAAAGCAAACAAATGGTTTGCTATGGTAAATTATTCATTTTATACAACGGCAGGACATAAAGTTGTGGATGCATACAATCCGATGAACGGTGAAAAAGTAAATCTTGCTTTCCCGGCACATAAAATAAATATAATTAGTAGTTGGAGTTTCGGTTCAGCATTGACAGTTTCGCCATCTATAACATTTTATTCCAAGCGATATTCGATATCGAGTAGTAAAAATAATCTTGTAACAACACATCCGGAAGCCATCTATGGAAACATAAACGCTTCGATTGATAATTTCTTCATGGAAGGTTTAACAGCTCAGTTGGGAGTATTCAATGTGTTGGATGAAGACGTCCTATACATTCAGCCATATAACGGAAATCATGCGCCTTTACCCGGAAGCGGAAGAGAAATTCAGATCAGGTTGAATTATTTTTTAACGAAGAATTAGAAGACAGACAAAGTTGCAATTGAACTATAAAATATGGCGTATTTTCAGGAGGGTGCTTATCAGCATCTTGCTGGTCATGTCGTGTCATCGTTCCGGTGCTGTTTCTGACGGAAATGAATACAGTATCAAAGCGATGTTCCTATTGAATTTTATTAAGTACGTCGAGTGGCCGATTGAAAACAATAAACCGGTTATAAGGATCGGTGTTGTCGGTGAGTCAGAAATGTTTGATGCATTGACTATGCTCGCTGCCCAACGATCTGCAGATGGTCAGAAGGTAGAGATTAAAAAAGTTGACGAAAACACTGTCGGCTCTTTTCAGGTAATTTTTATTTCAAACACAGACGATAGTAAGCTTGATGAGAAGATCAGAAAACTTTCAGGGAAAGGAATTCTGACGATTTCAGAGGATGATAAATGCAAGACCAGGCAGGCGGGAATAAACTTGTTCAATCAGGACAACAAGATCCGTTTTGAAATAAACCTCACACCGGTTAAAAATAATGGGATGAAAATTTCCTCTAAGTTGATGGAACTAGCGTCAGCAGTTCACAATTAATTACATACGATATGAAGAATAAGTCTTATAAAATTGATTTTGAAATTTACATAGTATTTATAATCGTAATCAGTATTTCGGTATTTAATGCGATCTATAGTACAATAAACATTTCCAGAAATCAGGATGCAACCAGCAGGATCATGGTTGTGGATGTTCCATCACTTCAGTCGCTGGAGAAAATGAACCTTTTGATCACGAAGTCGAAGATGTATTCGACTAACTGGGTCTACTTACAAAGTAACAAGGAGGATAAGGGTAAATTGAAAATGATTCATCAGGTGGAATATCCCACTCTTAAAGGCGAAATAAGAAATCTGATGACGAATTGGAAAATTAAGGAAGAGAAAGATTCAATGAAATTCGTCTTTGCGGAATTTGAGAAATGTATGATCAGCCAAAATGAGTTGATGCGGACACTTGTCAGTTTTGATGACTACGAAGATGCAGTAAAGAAATTTCAGGCAGAAGGAATTATCGAAAATCAGGTTCTACCTCAAACCACCAATATTATCAGCCAGTTGAACCGGCTGATTGAAAAGAAGAAATCAAGAGCTGATCTGGTGCATACAGAAATGCTTGCCAGCTCACGCACATTGATGTGGAGTGTACTTGGTATTGCCATTCTCATTGTTGTTGTAATTTTAATAGCAGTATTCTATATGTCGAACCACATCATTGTACCGACGATGAAGCTTAAGAACATTATCGTTCAGATGGCACGTGGCGAAATTCCGGAAGTTACTTTGACGCCACGACCCAATGCAGTCGGCCAGATGACAGAAGCAGTAAGTACCCTTGCAGGTAGTTTGAAAAAGACAACCCATTTCGCGCATGCTATTGGTGAAGGAAATCTTGCTACGAATTATCAGCCATTAAGTGAGCACGATGAATTGGGTAATGCCCTTATTCAGATGCAGACCAATTTGCGTATTGCCGATGAAGATAACCGCCAGAGAACATGGGTGTCATCACGCTCTGAAAAGATCAACGAAGTACTTCGTGAGAATACAGACGACATCAACAAACTTTCAGATGCCATAATTTCTACGATGGTAAAATATCTGAATGCTTTTCATGGCGGACTATATTTGCTGGAAGATGTAAATGGCGGACATGAAAGTAAGATCGTATTACATGGAAGTTATGGAATGGATGATAAAGTTAAAGCAAGGAATGTTCTTGATTTTGGAGAAGGACTAATTGGTCAGGCGATAAAGGATGGTGAAGTGATTTACCTTCAAGACGTGCCTAGTTCGTATACAATTATCGGCAGTGGACTTGGCAGTATGCCGGCATCACATGTATTGATCATTCCATTGAAGCATCACGATAAAGTTTATGGAGCAGTAGAACTGGCAGGTTTCAATGCCTTCCAATCGTTTGAAATTGGTTTCGTAAAGAGCATTGGTGAAACGATTGGCTCTACTCTATCGTCGGTAATTTCAAATACACTAACAAAGCGATTATTAGAGGAAACGAGATTACAGGCAGCAAGATTAAAAGCACAGGAAGAAGAGTTATTACTTACGAATGAAGAACTGTCCAATCAGTCGCGTCTGTTACAGGCTTCAGAAGAAGAGTTGAAGCAAGGAAACATTGAAATGAAAGTTAAGGCGCGTGAGCTTGAACACAAGAATGAGATTCTTGAACAGGCGCGTGAAGCGATCAGCATAAAAGCAAAAGAACTCGAGCTGAATAACAGATACAAATCGGAATTTTTGGCAAATATGTCGCATGAATTAAGAACACCATTGAACAGTGTATTAATTCTTGCTAAGCTGCTTTCGGAAAATAAGGATAAGAATCTAAGTGATAAACAAGCGGAGTATGCTCGTGTGATACATAAGTCGGGAAACGATCTTTTATTATTGATCAATGACATTCTGGATCTTTCAAAAATTGAGTCCGGGAAGATTGAACTTTTACCGGAGCAGGCAAGCATTCAATTGATAAAATCGGATCTAAGGTCGTTGTTTACAGAAGTTGCCAATGAAAAAGAAATTGATTTTGAAGTCGAGAATCATAGCGATTTACCGGAATCAATATTTACAGATAAAGTTAGACTTGAACAGATCATCAAGAATCTTTTGGCAAATGCTTTCAAATTTACTCCGGCAAAAGGAAAGATTATATTAAGAATAAAGCGACCGAACAGAGGCACACTTTTTTCGAATCCAATGCTGAGAGGACAAAAGGATATTATTGAATTTTCTGTAACAGATACCGGAATCGGAATTCCAGCAGAGAAGCAGG
>JAYUWA010000216.1:0-1980 GCA_043753795.1 Bacteroidota bacterium
CCCGTGCTAATAAAGAAGTTTTCAAATATTGTGTTGCAACACTGGCGAACTTTTACGAGACATCAAATATCATGGGATATGATAAGATCTTTGTTCATATAGCAGAGAAATATTATCTGACGAAAGAAGCCTTCTGGGCGGATTCAGCATTACAGGCAAAGATCCTTGAACGTGTGATGAAAATTAAGCCAAACATTCTTGGAGTACCTGCATACGATATTCATATGCCGGACACAGAAATGAAAATGCGCAGGCTGTATGATGTAAAAGCAAAATACACGATTCTGGTTTTCTGGGATCCAACATGCAGTCATTGCAAAACTGAAGTTCCAAAACTTGCGCAATATTATGATAGCGTAAAAGTTTCTAAAAGTATTGAAGTCTTTTCAGTCGGTATTGAATCGGATGTTGAACTCTGGAAAAAATTCATCAAAGACAATAAACTGAACTGGATAAATGTTTCTGATCTATATAACAACACTAATTTCAGAAACTACTACGACATCTACTCCACTCCGGTAATTTATTTACTGGATGAAAAAAAGAACATCATCGCAAAAAGACTTGACACCGATAAGGTCCGGGACTTTATTGAGAATGAGGAGAAGAAAGAAAAATTGAAGAAATAAATTCGGAAAGAAAAGTAAAAAAGGCTCCATTGATGGCAGCCTTTTTTTTGAATTTTATAATTGATTAAATTACAATTATGATTAATCTACCGGTACAATATAGTACATAGAGCTATTCTTGAAATCGATGGCAGGAAATTCAGTCTTAAATTTAGTATATTCTTTCTTTGTCTGAAATGCAGGCCAGATAAAGCGTAGTGTGTTCTCTGCTTTTGAAGGTACTTTTCTGATAAAATAAAAAGACTGACCTTTCTCGGTAAATTTTGCATTTGGAAAATTAGCTTGGGAAAAGGTATAGTCCGCATTCAGAAAGCGAACAGAAAAACCAGCATCTACAACTGCTTTAGCTATTTTTGAAATTTCAACTTCTTGATCATTTTTAAATTTCAGAATTCCGTCGGTATTTTCCAGATTCATTTCAACAGACTCAATGAATGGCAGCTTTCTCAGACTCATTTCTACACTTCTGGTACAAGCTGAGCACGTCAGGCCGTTTACCCCAATTCGTGCAGAAGTAAACTGACTAAAAGTATATGTGGGAATCAGAAAGAATGCGAATAAACCAAGAATTGTAATAATGTACTTCAGATGTTTCATTTTATTGTAATTTTGCAAATAAGCATTTAGATTTCAATGTCAATTTAGACAAAAATACATTAATTTACGGCTCAATTTTATTCATACATTGTACATAAATAAACAAGAACGGAAAAATGAAGAAAATCACAACACTCTTACTATTGCTCCTTGTTGGAACAATCGGATTTGCACAAGATGCCGCAACTGAACAACCAAAAAAGAAATCTCCGTTTGAATCATGGCCTGAACTGAAAGAATTTCATGGGGTCATGTCGCAAACTTTTCACCCAAGTGAAGAAGGAAATCTGGAACCAATCAAAACCAGAGCTACTGAGATGAAAGAAAAAGCTGCAAAACTTGCTGACTCAAAGATCCCTGCTGATCTTGATAATGAAAAAGTGATTGCGGCTGTTACAAAATTGAAAGACAATTCAGTTGTAATGGAAAAAATGGTCGCAGACAAAAAAACGGATAAAGAAATTACAGATTATCTGATCGTAATGCACGACACGTTCCACGAGATCGTAGGACTATGTCGCGATGAAAAACATTAATCTGTCACGAATTAAACACACGCCAAAATGAAAACAAAAATTACTTTAATTTTGATAGCATGTGCATTCTCATTCAATTCAAATGCACAGCTACTTAACGGTGGATTTGAAGACTGGACCAATAATGGTTCTTATTCAGATCCTGACCACTGGTATAGTTTGAATTATCTGACTTCCCAATTCAGTACTTTGATCTGTGAAGAAGGAACGCCCGGTAA
>JAYUWA010000217.1:0-1968 GCA_043753795.1 Bacteroidota bacterium
GCAATAATTTCGAACAACGGGTAATTAAATAACTTTCATTTTAATATTGAAAGCTCCATCTTAAAAGTTACACGTTTAAAAACAGGATGAGTATATTCTTCGGAGGTTTTGATGAATCCGAATTTTTCGTAGAGATGGATCGCTGCTTTTAAGGGGACGGCTGTTTCGAGGGTGACTGATTTGGCGTTATGTTCCTTTGCAATTTGCAGACAAGCTTGCATCAATAGTGAACCAATTCCTTTGCCCTGCGCTTGTAGATCAACTGCCATTTTAATGAGTTCATAAGTTGAATCTGATTCCGGGACAATTGCACATGTTCCGACCGGTACATCATCAAGAAGGGCAAAAAATACCCATCCTCCATTTTCAATTATTTTTTCCGGATTTCTGAGAATTACTCCGTCTTCCTTGGTAATAAAATAAAATTCATTCAACCATTGTGCATTCAACCTATAGAAATCATCTTTAAATTTATCGGAAAAATGTATTATTCTAATATCCATAAGTATAAAAAAATGAAGGATTATTGAGGTGTAAAGATATTATTCTGCTGTTAATAAGTTAGCAAAATTGCTAAAAGCGACTCTATAAAATGCAAAAAAATATTAAATTTGTGTACCCACATCTAAAATAATATTCATAACCCACGCCTATGAAAGAAATTACAGTACAAGAATTAAAGCAAAAACTCGACAACAGTGAAGATTTTCAACTTATTGATGTCAGAGAACCATTCGAATATGAAATTTGCAATCTTGATGGTGAATTAATTCCGATGGGAATCATTCTTAATGAAGTCGAAAAGATTTCGAAGGAAAAAACAGTTATTATTCATTGCAAATCTGGTGGCCGGAGCGGTGCCATTGTCAGTGAACTTGAAAAAGTAGGTTTTACAAATCTCTACAATTTGAAAGGTGGAATTTTAGCCTATGCACGGGAGATAGATCCGTCATTAACTACCTATTAAAGAATTACTTTTTGCAAAGAGTATTATGCCCTAAAATAATACTCTTTTAAAAATTATTTTTTTAAAAATAAGCTAACCTACTTATTGTTTTTCTCCCAGGTGAAAACTCTAAAGTTGGTAATGGCAGGTGAATAATATTTACCAAATTAAACACACCTTTTAGGAAAGAAGATTTTGTTTTTATCTTAGGTAATTCAATATCAAAAGCCAAGTAATATTGACGATACCTATCGAATTTCGGAAGAACTTTTCCATCAACTTCCGATGGATTAAAATTTCCACCTGTCATACCATCCGCACCGAATCCAACAGCAACATTAAGCCATTTAGGGAACTTAGTATTTTCATTCATAAAAGATGCCGGATTTATACAAACCCAGCTTGTAAGTCCATTATAATCTTTCAGAATATTTTCAGGTAGATTGCTGCCAAGAACATCTGGTCTGTATTTAGCAAATCTCGTCTGATGAAAAGAATACTTCAATATGATCCTTTGCTCCTTCCATCCTAATTGTTGCGCTCCAAAAAGTAGAACTCCACCTGTATTACTTGCAAGATCACCCATACTGAATCCCCATTCTGATGAGAAGCCATCAAAAACTTCGACAGTAGTTTGAAAAAGAAAAGCAATACCACAACCATACAAAGTAGATCTTTCATTATCATATCCGGCCCACTGATAAAGATGCGTCAACGGTTTTGCAATACTATAAGCATCAAAAAAATGAGCATACTTGTCCATTTGCATCCATTCCGAATTGTCATTGAATAAATGAAATGAACTTTGTGGATAATCACGATACCACTGTGTATACAGCCATGTCATGCTCAACGGATACAAAGCTGCTGTTGAATAATTCAGTAATCGAATTCTGCTTGTATCCTGAATAGGACTTTTTTCAAAAAAAGATAATTTGTTTCTTGCATGAGAAAATCCAACACAACAAAAGACCAGAATAAAAATCAGCAGGATTTTCTTCATAAAAAGTTATCGGATCAAA
>JAYUWA010000218.1:0-6179 GCA_043753795.1 Bacteroidota bacterium
CCAACACAAAAAAATTCTGCAAACTACATCCAACACAAAAAAATTCTGCAAACTACATCCAACACAAAAAAATTCTGCAAACTACATCCAACACAAAAAAAGCTGCCTCTTTATGAGACAGCCTCTAAAACATATTCGGCTAAATCATCAAGAATGCTTCCTCGACTGCGCATCAACAACAGCAATCGTCACCATGTTCACGATCTCGCGAACGGAACTTCCTAATTGAAGGACATGAACCGGTTTTTTCATTCCTAAAAGTATCGGACCAATGGCTTCGGCTGCACCCATTTCCTGCGAAAGTTTGTATGCTATGTTTCCTGATTCCAGATTAGGGAAGATCAAAACATTTGCACCTTCATTTGCAAATTCACAGAATGGAAAATTGTCGGAAAGGAGGGAAGGATTCAATGCAAAATTTGCCTGCAATTCTCCATCGACCATCATGCCCGGATATTTCTGATGTAAGATCGCAACTGCATCTCTTACCTTTTGTGCAGATGCTTCACTTGATGAACCGAAGTTCGAAAAAGAAAGTAATGCTATGCGTGGTTTGATATTGAATTGCTGGACTGCCCATGCAGTGAGTACTGTAATCTCAGCAAGATCTTCTGCAGTTGGATTCACATTTACAGTAGTATCAGCAAAAAATATCGGGCCTTTTTTAGTGACCATGATATACATACCGGCAACTTTCTTTACTGATTCCTGTGTGCCTATGATCTGTAATGCCGGTCGAATTGTATCGCCATACTTTCTTGTAAGACCGGAGATCATTGCATCTGCTTCACCAACATCGACCATCATGGCGCCGTAATAATTACGTTCATTCATGATCTTCTTTGCTTCATATAATGTTAGTCCGCGACGCTTGCGTTTCAGGAAAAGTAATTCTCCGAAATGGTTTCGTCTGTCATCTTCTATACGTGGATCAATGATTGGTGTGTCGCCGAGATCAAGATTATTTTCTTCGATCAAACGACGGATCTTCTCTTTGTTTCCAAGCAAAATGGGTTTTGCAATACCTTCATCGCGTACGATCTGTGCAGCTTTCAGAATCTTATAAGTATCAGCCTCTGTAAATACGATCCGTTGCGGATGTTGTTTTGCTTTACTTGTAATTACACGAATCAGTTTGTTGTCCAAACCTAACCGCTTTCGTAATTCATCACTGTAATTGTTCCAATTGGTTATCGGATTCTGAGCAACTCCCGATTCCATTGCTGCTTTAGCAACAGCAGGTGCAACGGTAGTGATCAATCGCGGATCAAGTGGTTTTGGAATTATATAATCAGTTCCAAAGGTGATATTCTTAGCATTGTAAGCAAGGTTTACGATCTCGGGAACAGGCTCTTTCGCTAATTCTGCAATTGCACGCACAGCAGCAAGTTTCATTTCTTCATTGATCTGCGTCGCTCTTACATCAAGCGCGCCCCGGAAAATAAATGGAAAGCCTAAAACATTGTTCACCTGATTAGGAAAATCGGAACGTCCTGTTGCTATGATAATATCTTCTCTTGAATCGCGGGCTTCATTGTATGAGATCTCCGGATCCGGATTTGCCAAAGCAAAAACAATGGCTTTTTTCGCCATCGACTGCACCATTTCTTTTGAAACAATATTTCCTTTAGATAATCCAAGAAATACGTCAGCATCTTTCATTGCTTCATCAAGTGTCCGAAGATCCCGCTTGGTGGCAAATATTTTTTTATTCTCATCGAGGTCTGCTCTGTCGGCACGGATCACTCCGGTACTATCGAGCATTACGATATTTTCTTGCTTTGCGCCAAGCCCAATATATAATTTAGCACAGGAAATAGCTGAAGCACCTGCGCCACTTACAACTATTTTAATCTCATCAATTTTTTTTCTGGCAAGCTCAAGTGCATTTAATAATGCAGCAGCGGAAATGATTGCAGTTCCATGCTGATCGTCGTGCATGATCGGAATTTTCAATTCGTTCTTAAGACGTTTTTCAATTTCGAAACATTCCGGAGCTTTGATGTCTTCTAAATTGATCCCTCCGAAAGTCGGTGAAATCGCTTTCACTGTTGCTACGAATTTATCAACGTCAGTCTCATTCACTTCAATGTCGAATACGTCTATATCAGCGAAGATCTTGAACAAAAGACCCTTTCCTTCCATCACCGGTTTAGATGCTTCGGGACCGATATTTCCAAGACCTAGAACTGCAGTTCCATTGCTGATCACCGCAACAAGATTTCCTTTAGCGGTGTATTTGTAAACATCGTCAATGTTTGCTGCGATTGCCAGACAAGGTTCTGCAACCCCCGGAGAATAGGCTAATGAAAGATCTCTTTGTGAACTGTATGGCTTTGAGGGAATGACTTCAATTTTACCCGGGCGCCCTTGTGAATGATAATCGAGTGCTTCCTGGTTAAGATTTTTTTTGCTCATTATTTTTTGGGAGAACTTATTTTTGAATTAAGACTAAAAAAGCACCTGAGGTTTCAGGTGCTTCAAAGATTCAGTTATTTTTTTATAAAAGGCAAATTAATTTACCTCATTAATGATGTGCTACAACTAATTTTTTAGTTGATACCGATTTGCCATCATTGATCAAAGAGTAAACATATACTCCTGAAGAAAGTTCTGATGTTGAAAGAAGAACAGATGCCTGTGTATTTGTCAGACGATATTCTTTTACTACTGTACCAAGCATATTATAAACAACAAGTTTTCCATTCTTTAATGCAGGTACTGAATAATTAATATTTGCAAATGCATTTGCAGGATTTGGAACTGCTGATGAAAGTGTTCCTTTAGAGATCTCATTAACTCCTGCAGTTAATATATCGAATGTGATAGATGCAGAACCCTGATCAGATGGATTGTTCTGATCGAAGAATGTATAGGTAAGAGTACTCGATCCGGCAACTCCATTTGGATAAATATAACTGTGAAAGCTATTCATATCTATAGAACGCCCGGCTACAACCAATGGATCCGGTGAATTACAAACTGTAGTATCGTAGCATAATGCCCAGCAATAATAAGATTGATGTGCCGGATTCATCATACTGCGATCACAATTGATCATTACGTAAAGATCGTTGTTGTTGCTGTTCTCAACTTCAAGGTAAGCTTCCAGTCTGACATCAGTTGTTAATCCCTGAACCTGAAATGCACCAGCCGGAACTGAAAGGCTTTGAGCATTTACCATTGATGAAGACATCAATAGGCATACAACTAATAGAATTCGAGTAATTTTTTGCATTTGATTTTTGTATTAGAATTACAAATATAAACATAAATGGATTCCAAACAATAGCATTTTGGATGAGTCAGTTCTATATTATCTGAAATTTGAGTAAATTCGACAATTTATCATCGAATTGTAATTTCTTTCCTGTTTAGAAGACCTCAAAACTCTGTTCAATAGGACAAATCTTGAAAAAAATCGATAATTTCTATTTTAAAGGATTTTTCTGCTGCACAGAAATGTTAAAAAATGTATAGTCGTATCTCTTTCTAAAAATGGGTCTTGTGAATATGTTAAATATTTCCGTATTTGCATAGTAATTCTCCTGAACAAATTACATTCACTTAAATCAAACCATGAAAAAAATTACTCTATTTCTTGCCATCGCTTTGGCCGGCTCTTCTGCATTTGCGCAATCTCAGCGCTTAGTGTTGTTTGAAGAGTTTACTCAAGCATCTTGCCCACCCTGCGCTACAACTAATCCGGGCTTGAATGCAATGTTGAATGAACATCCTTCTGAAGTTGTTTCGATTAAATATCAGACTGACTGGCCGGGAACTGATGTGATGAATACGCACAATCCAGTCGAAGTACAAACGCGTGTATCTTACTATGGCGTTACCGGTGTTCCCAGTGGTGAGCTGGATGGTGGACTTGGATTTTCAGGTCAACCAATCGGCATGACTTACGCAGATGTAGCTTCACGTTATTCACAAACATCTCCTTTGACGATCGATGTTGATTTTACTCTTTCACCTGCTCAAGACAGTATTTACGCAAATGCAATTATTCGTTGTACTGAAGGTTTCACCGGTGGAGTAAACAAAGCTCACATGGTTGTAATCGAAAGAAACGTCTATTTCACAAATGCGAATCCTCCAGGAACTAATGGAGAGCGTGAATTTGAAGGTATAATGAAAAAAATGTTGCCTTCAGATCAAGGTACTGCTGTACCTACAACTTGGGCTGTCGGTGATTCTGTAGTATTAAACTATGCTTGGCAACTTGCAAACGTTTATGATATCAAACAATTGGCAGTAGTAGTTTTTGTTCAAAATAATACTACGAAAGAAGTTTATCAGGCAGGTTACATGAGACCGAAAATTGCAAATAATGCAGGTATCAATGGTGTTTCCGGGATCAATGCAGTTCAGTGCGATCCGAACGTAACTCCAATTGTTATGCTTCACAATTATGCTAACACTGCGCTTACTTCTGTTGACATCAGCTATTATTTTGATACAAATACTCCGGCAGTCTATAACTGGACAGGAAATGTTGCTGTTGATGATGAAGTAGCTGTTACTTTACCTACAACTTCTCCGGGAACAGGTTCTCATGTTTTCTATGTGTCAACTGAAAATCCAAATGGAAGTGTGGACGATGACATGAATAATGATGATGATCTTGCTAATATGACAATCTATATCGCAAATGTAACTACTCCTGTGGCTGCAAATTTCCTTGCTGTGGCATTCCCACCTGCAGGATTTGCAATTGACAATACAGACGGTGATGCTTACAAATGGATTCGTTCTGCTTACGGATTTAATGGTGCAGGAAGTGCAAAAATGAGTTTCTACAGCGCAGGTGATGGAACAATTGATGATTTGTATGCTCCTAAAATGGATTTCTCTAATTCAATCATCGGTGCTCAATTGACATTTGATGTAGCACATGCTCAGTACAGTGCTCAGTATATTGATAGAATTCAAGTGAACGTTTCTTCTGATTGCGGTGCTAACTGGACTACTGTTTATGACAAACAAGGTGCAGCGCTTGCAACTACTGCTGCAACGACAACTCAATTTAATACACCAACAGCAGCTCAGTGGAGACAGGAAACAGTTTCATTAGATCAGTTTGTTGGTTCTGCAGAATTGCTGGTACAATTCAGAGGAATAAGCGGATTTGGTAACAATGCTTACATTGATAACATCAATATCTCTGATGGTACCGTATCTGTTCCGGTTACTGTATTTAATTCAGGAGTTGAACTTTATCCAAACCCTGCAAGTAATGAAGCATATTTGAATGCTAACCTTGCTAAGGCTTCAGAATTAAAAGTAACATTATTGAATTCAATCGGTGCGATCGTAAAAACATACACTTTTGATGGCGTAACTAATCAGATCCTTAAACTTGACCTTAACGGTATTGCAAAAGGCTCTTATGTAGTTAATGTTTCCAGCGGTGAAGATGTTTTCAATACTCGTTTGAACATTACAGAATAATACTGATATTTGTATAATAAATATAAGGGGGCTTAAGTAATTAAGTCCCCTTTTCATTTCCAAAAAATCCTATATTTGACTATGAAAAATATCCTCGCAATCTGTCTTATGTTTTCTTTCAGTTTTGCTTTTGCTCAAACTACTGAAACTAAATCAGCTCAGGCGTTACCTGATGTTGTTGTAAAGTCTCTTGCCGGACAAACAACAAATACATCTTCATTCAGTAATGATGGGAAGCCAATGATCATTGATTTTTGGGCAACATGGTGTAAACCGTGTATCGAAGAACTAAATGCTATTAACGAAGTTTATGCTGACTGGCAAAAAGAAACAGGTGTAAAACTGATAGCTATCTCATTGGATGATTCAAAGACGATGAGCAGAGTTGCTCCTTTTGTAAATGGAAGAAGATGGCCATTTGAAAATTATATTGATGCAAATGGAGATTTTAAAAGAGCAATGAATGTAAACATGCCGCCGCATACATTTGTATTGGACGGAAAAGGAAATATTGTATGGCAACATGTTGGTTTTGCAGAGGGAAATGAAGAAGAATTATTTGAAATAGTGAAAAAAGTTGCGGCCGGATTGCCTGTTAACTAATAACTAACCTGTTGTTCGAAATTATTGCCCCTCGACTTTGCTCGGGGACCGTCTTATAAGTGGTAATGTGTGAATTTTTTGCGAAGAAAATTTAGCTTCAATTTTTTAAGGGAATTTTC
>JAYUWA010000219.1:0-6174 GCA_043753795.1 Bacteroidota bacterium
GGTCCCCGAGCGAAGTCGAGGGGCAATAATTTCGAACAACGGGTTAATCCTTCAAAGTCAAGCGTCGTTTCTTATAATCAATAACTGCCTGATATTTATTCATCACATCACTTCCCAGCACACCATCTATGGGACTGTATCCCATTTTTTCATAGCTGGAGTTTACATGTGACAAGTCCAAAAGTATTGCGTGAAAGTTTTTTATCTTGACATCACCGATTTTAAATTGCTTTAAAGTTGTAGAACTGGTAGGCATACTGTCTGTTCCTAAGCCTGTAGAAAGTTTATCTTGATCTTCAAGTTCAACATCAGTTACGTAGTTAAAGATCCGGGTTCTGTCAAAAACTGTTCTTGATGCACCGGTGTCAATCAGCAAACGGCATTTCAGGTCATTAACTTCTGTTTCAACGATCAGATGCAATCCGTCATCTTCGATCGTGATCATTTCTATTTGTAGTACTGTTTTGCTTGAAAACATTTATTGTTGTAATTGTAGATAATTCATACGACTTAATGAAAATAAAAAAGTCCCGCAATTTACGGGACTTTTTTCACATCGATATGATAAATTATTTTACTGCCGGTTGATTCATGTTATCTAAAACATCCATCACTTCTTTAACTGACTTTGCAGATGCATGAAGCAATTTCATTTCATCGTCGTTCAGTTTCAGTTCGATGATCTCTTCGATACCATTCTTTCCTAATTTAACAGGAACTCCCAGATAAATATCTTTCAGTCCATACTGTCCATTCAACAAAGCACAGCAAGGGAAAATACGTTGAGAGTCTTTGATTATTGCTTCTACCATTTGAGCAGCAGCAGCACCTGGTGCATACCAAGCAGAAGTTCCCATTAGATTAACAAGCTCTCCGCCACCTTTTTTAGTACGGTCAACGATAGCATCAAGTTTATCTTTGTCGATCAATTCCGTTACCGGTATTCCTGCCACAGTTGTGTAACGTGGCAATGGCACCATTGTATCACCATGTCCGCCCATCAGAACAGCTTGTATATCTTTTGGTGATGTATTCAATGCTTCAGCAAGGAATGCTCGGTAGCGTGCAGTATCAAGAATTCCGGCCATACCAAATACTTTTCTTGAATCGACTTTCGCCGTTAAGAAAGCGCAATAGGTCATTACATCAAGTGGATTCGAAACGACTATGATTATAGCATCAGGAGAATGTTTGATTATATTTTCTGTAACCGAACGAACAATACCTGCATTTGTAGCGATAAGATCGTCGCGGCTCATTCCCGGCTTACGGGGAAGACCGGAAGTGATCACAACTACATCCGACTTAGCTGTCTTTGAGTAATCGTTGGTAGAACCAATGATCCTTGTATCATAAAGGTTGATCGGGGCAGTTTGCCACATATCCAAAGATTTTCCTTCGGCAATACCTTCTTTGATATCAAGCAGGACTACTTCGTGAACGAAGTCTTTATGTGCGATGACATCAGCACAAGTGGCACCAACGTTTCCGGCACCTACAACAGTTACTTTCATGATAGTTTATTATTTGTTTAAATTGAACGGCGAAATTAGATACTCCTTTTCGATTTTGGAAATATTATCTTACTGAACAGGCAAAAATCGACATTAAAACCCTATTCACCTCTTTCAACATAAAAACGAGGAAAAAAGTTGGAATTTTTAGTTAATATTTTTAGCTTTCGGATTCAGCAAGGACTTTATTCTGACAAAAGTCAGGAAACATTGGTATCTTTAGATTAGAAACTGAATCCATTAGAACCCTAATCAGGAATACCTGAACATTGAACCCATTAATAATAACATGCGAATGATTAAAAAGTTTCATCTTTCAGGCGACGAAAATTTTTTTACCACGCAAAAGATATATTTTACCAAAAAAGAATTCACTTGTAACAATATTAAGTGTCATCAGCAATAGCAGCATAATTGATAAACAGTAATCCTTATAAAAAAAATGAATCTCAGATCAACGGAACCTTCCGTTTGATACCGGTTTTTCTTTTTTTATTTTTCTCTGTTAATGTATTTGCTCAACCTGCCAATGATAATCCGTGTAGTGCCACTCCACTCACTGCCGGAGCAGCCTGCAACTTTATAAATGGAGATAATACAAATGCTACCAGTTCCGGCGGTGTGCCAAACCCGGGATGTGCAAGCTACTCCGGAAATGATGTCTGGTTTTCAGTAACTGTACCTCCATCCGGTTCTATCGATCTTGATTCTGATATAGGTGGAATGTTTGATGGTGGAATGGCAGTGTATAGGGGAACCTGTTCCAACCTTACGCTAATTTCATGTAATGATGACGGAAGTACTAACGGATTGATGCCTGCATTAACAGTGAACGGTCAGACTCCCGGAAGTACATTGTACATTCGGTTTTGGTCTTTTGCAAATGGTGACAATGGAACATTTGGTATCTGTGCGATAGAAAATATTCCGTTACCACCTTCTAATCAGGATTGTCCGAATGCAATTCCAATTTGCCAGAACGTTTATTCAACAGCTATCTCCTATTCCGGTGAGGGAAATATTCCCAATGAAATTGATCCATCCATAAGCTGTCTTGGGTCTGGAGAATTAAATGATGTGTGGTATACATTTACGGTACAAGCCAGTGGAAATTTGAATTTCACGGTAACACCAAATAACCTTACCGAAGATTATGATTGGGCTGTATACAATCTTACCAATGCTTCATGTGCTGATATTGCTATTGATCCTTCATTAAGTGTAAGTTGTAATTTTTCTGATGACCCTGGCGCTACTGGTCCAAATGGAAGTGGTGGTAGCACACAAACATCTCAAGGTTGGCCAGGAACTGCTTTTAATGCTGAAGTTCCCATAATAGCAGGCCAGACATATGTTGTGAACATAAGCAATTTTAGTACAACACAAAATGGATATAGTATTGACTTCGGCGCATCGAGTGCAACAATCTTTGACAATATTCCGCCACAACTTACATCACTTGCTAATACTGTTACTTGTGGAACGACTCAACTTACTTTTGAATTTTCAGAAAATATTGTTTGTAACACTATACAAAATGGTGATTTTACAGTTACTGGTCCAGGCGGTCCGTATACTGTTTCAAACTGGACTGCCATTGGATGTGCTGCAGGTGGACAATATGATAGAACTGTTACAGTAAATATTAGTCCTCCGATTACTGCAAGTGGTAATTTTCAATTTTGCCTGACAAATGCTTCAGCATCTGTTACAGACCTCTGCGGAAATGTTGCTCCTCCTTCTTGTCTCAATTTTAGTATTGCACCAATTGTTGTTAATCTTATCCGAACTAATCCAGACTGCTTCGGAGATCTCGATGGTATAGTTACCGCAACACCTACAACAGGACTTAGTCCGTATACTTATTTGTGGTCACCGGGAGGTGGAACAACTTCAACCATTTCTAATCTTGCTGCAGGTGCTTACAGCGTTGTTATCACGGATGCAAATGGATGCACCACTTCTACTTCAACAACATTAACTCAACCAACACAAATCACAGGAGCTATCAATCCGGTGCAGCCTGCTTGTGGCTTAAGTAATGGTTCGGCAACTGTTGTTCCCTCAGGAGGAACAGGTCCTTATAGTTATGCTTGGTCACCTTCAGGTGGCACAGGAGTAACAGCATCCAATTTAGGTTCCGGAAATTTTTCAGTTGTAATAACCGATAGTCAGGGTTGTACCGGCAGTTCAAATATTACTCTTGCTGCACCTTCATCGCCTGTTGCCTCTGTTTCGGGAATTACAAATTCAAGTTGTCAGAGTCCTACCGGAAATATTACTGTTGCTGTGAATGGCGGAACGGGTCCATATACTTATGCATGGTCACCTTCAGGTGGAACAAATGCAAGTGCAAATAATTTACAACCTGGCGTATATACATGTATCGTAACAGATGCTGCCGGATGTAGCTCTTCAGCAACAGCAACCATTGGTGCTCCGGCAACTGTTGTCGCTTCGATTGCGGCATCAACAGATGAAACTTGTCCGGGTAATTTAGATGGCACAGCAACTGCAACAGAAGCCGGCGGAACTCCAGGCTATACATATTTATGGACACCTTCAGGAAATACTGCTGCACTTGCTACCGGATTAGCAGCAGGACAATATACGGTTTTGGTTACTGATGCTATCGGTTGTACTGGTTCTGCTTCTGTTACAATAAATTCATCGCCTGTAATTAATGCAGTTGTTAACTCAACACCGGTATTGTGCAATGGAAGTGCAACCGGAACTTTATCTGTAACTGCCAATGGAGGGAATGGTACACTGACTTACTCGTGGTCACCTTCCGGTGGTACAAATGCAACTGCGAATAATCTTAATGCCGGAACATATACAGTTACTGTTACAGATGCAAATGGATGTACAACAACTTCAAGTTCGACATTAGCAGATCCACTTCTGCTTACAAATAGTATTAACTCAACAGGCTCCATCTGCGGACAAGCTACCGGTTCAGCAACTGTTGTTGCAGCAGGAGGAACATCACCTTATGCATATCTGTGGACGCCGGGTTCTACAAATTCAGCGACGATCAGCAATCTTTCATTCGGACAATATTCTGTAACTATTACTGATGCGAATAATTGTACCTCAACTGCAACAATTGCAGTTGCAGATCTTCCCGGCCCTGTCGTTTCATTATCTACAATTTCTGATGCAAGTTGTAATGGCGGAACAAATGGATCTGCAACTGTGCAGGTTGCTGGTGGAAGCACGCCGCTGACTTATTCATGGTCACCGACGGGTGGAACTGCTGCATCAGCAACAACTTTGAGTGCAGGAAATTATTCTGTAACAGTTACAGATGCAAATGGATGTACATCCACAACAGCAGTGGTAATTGCTGAACCTAGTTTACTCACAACTTCTCTTTCTGCCTCCATTGATATTTCCTGTTTTGGCTTGAACGATGGCAGTGTTTCTGTCACAACAAACGGAGGTACACCTGGATATAATTATGTATGGACACCGGCCGCTTCGAATTCTGCTACAATTTCGAATCTCGTCGCGGGAAATTATTCTGTTGTTGTTACAGATCTGAATGGTTGTACAAGTAGTTTTGCAACCACGATAATTGAACCGGCCCAACTCATTACAAATATAATTGCTACGCCTGCTACGTGTGGTGCTTCCAATGGAAATGCGAATGCAAACATCATCGGTGGAACCGGAACTTATACCTATGTATGGTCACCGGTTGGGGGAACGAATTCAAACGCTACGGGATTAAATTCCGGATTGTATAGTGTAACGGTTTCAGATGCGAACGGATGTACTGCAACAGCTTCGACAACTATTTCAAATATTGATGGACCAACCCTCAATGCGTTTGCAACTGCGGATGTAAGTTGTTTCAATGGAAATGACGGTTCTGCTAATTCAAGTCTGACAAATGGAACCGGACCATTTACCTATTTGTGGTCACCCTCAGGAGGAACAAATCCGGCTGCAACAAATCTTACTGCAGGAAATTATTCAGTTGCAGTGACTGATGCAAACGGTTGTACATCCACAGCAAATTTTGTCATCACAGAACCTACTGCATTATCAACTCAAATTGTTTCAAATGATGTAGCTTGTTTCGGTAGTAACACTGGTTCTTTGTCAGCAAGTGTTACGGGCGGAACTTCCGGTTATACTTACTTGTGGTCGCCGGGTGGTGCAGTAATAAATAATCCTGCCGGATTAAGTGCAGGAAATTATTCAGTTGTTATCACGGATGCGAATGGTTGTACTAACTCTTCAACAGCAGTTGTAACTGAGCCAACACAATTAAGTTTATCGATAACACCAACAGATGCACTCTGTAATGGTGCAGCATCCGGCTCAGCACAAGCCAACGCCGGCGGTGGCATGGGAGGATATACTTATTCATGGTTTCCTTCAGGCGGAATAAATTCTACAGCGCTCAATCTGACAGCAGGAAATTATACAGTTGTAGTAACGGATGCAAACGGATGTACATTTTCAAGGACAACCACCGTTGCTGAACCTGCGCCAATAAATCTTTCCACCTCTTCTACTTCAGCAACATGTGGATCTGCAAATGGCACAGCAACAGTAGTTGCTGCCGGTGGTGCTTCACCCTACTCTTATCTATGGTCACCAGGTGGAGGTACAAATGCAAATGCAACAAATCTGAATGCAATAACTT
>JAYUWA010000220.1:0-1965 GCA_043753795.1 Bacteroidota bacterium
ACTTAAAAATTTTAATTTTATAAAATGAATTATCTGCCAAAGAACTCTGTTATGAATAAATTTTTATTACCGATTATTTTCCTGTTCTCAATTCTTCCAACTTTTGCACAAGTTGTATCAATAACTCCATCAAGTGCTTTCAGAGGACAAACAATAACTACTACAATTTCATTGGCCGCCGGTACAATGTATACAAGTTCTCCATCAATGGGAGCATCTGATATTTATTTACAACAAGGAGCCACAATAATTTATACCGATAGCTATTCTATGTCCCAATGGAACACATTGCCAAGTTTTCCATACTTCGACGATTCCTTTACAACAGATTTCACGATTCCGGCAGGTGCTCCTTTCGGATGGTATGACGTTCATGTAGTAACATATGAAAATCCGGCACCTTGGATCAATAATCCTGTTTATCACGTTTTGGCAAATGGCTTTCTTGTTCCGCAAATAAATTCTTGTCCGGTACCAACCGGTGTTTCTGTTTCATCAATTACAAACACAACTACAGTTGTTAATTGGGTAAGTCCAACCGTTGCTGATACTTTCCGAATAAGATACAGAGCAACAGGCGCAAATTATTTATACAAAGATGTAGCAGGTTCAGGAGGATTAACAAGTACAACACTTTCTAATCTGGCCCCGGGCACAACTTATGATGTTGATGTAAGTACAGTTTGCAACGGCGCTGTCAGCAGCACTTACAGTGTTCCAGTTATTACTTTCACAACGGGGACGACTGTTGTTCCGTGCATCAGACCAAATGGAATTACTTCAAGTTCTGTTTCTAATACTTCCGCCACAATTCAATGGACAAATTTTGTTTCTGCTGACACCTTCAGAATTCGTTATGCTGAATTGAATACGCTAAATTATCGTTACATCAATTCCACTTCGCCAATTCCACATACAGTTTCCTTGACTAATCTGAATCCTGCAACAACATATACTGTTCAGATAAGTTCGATCTGCAGCGGAGTAAGCAGCGGTTACAGTGCTCCATACAATTTTACTACTACATCTACAGCAATAAATTGTGGTCGACCATATGGTGTTGCAGCCGGAGCTATTACGAATGTCTCAGCAAATATTAGCTGGTCGAATTTTGTAGTTGCTGATACTTTCCGAATTCGGTATACAGAGTTAGGTTCCGGAAACAATATGTATGTAAATGTGAATGGTGGTTTGCCACACAATTTTACTCTTACCAATCTTGCTCCTGCAACTACTTATAATGTTCAGATCAGTTCAGTTTGCAATGGGGTTAGCAGCGGCTATTGTCCTGTTTTTTCATTCGTAACATTATCGACTCCGATTGCATGTGTAAGACCATGGGGATTGAATTCGACTAATACAACAAACACAAGCATTACATTAAGCTGGTCACCGTATGTGACTGCTGACACTTTCCGAATCCGGTATGCTGAATTTGGCACAGGGAGTTATCAATACCTGAATGTAAACGGTTCCGGCGGAAGTAGTGTTGTGATCAACAATCTTGAGGCTAACAACATTTATTTATTTCAGGTAAGTTCGATTTGCAGTGGTGTAAGTTCAGGATATAGTGCGGCGGGGGTGTTTGCTACATTGAACATTTCAGTATCATGCGCACGTCCGCATCATCCGTCTGTTTCAAACATAACCAATGTTTCTGCATTGATCAGTTGGTCAAATCTTGTAAGTGCAGATACGTTCAGGATCCGGTATGCAGTTCAGGGGTCAACAAACTATCAGTACTTTAATCAGCCGGGTACGTCCGGAAATTCTGCAACGATTTCGGGCTTATATCCAAATACAACTTATACTTATTCCATCAGTTCTATTTGTCCAGCTTACATCGGCAGAATTGTTGGTGATATTTGATGTTGAAAGTCCTGTCGGAATTACACATGCAATAGCCACTGACGAGGTCGTGAAATTATTCGCACTGCAATATCCTGATGAAGAACCTGTACAAAT
>JAYUWA010000221.1:0-1963 GCA_043753795.1 Bacteroidota bacterium
ATTTAGAAGATTGCTATTTTTATTAAAAAGATACAAATTTCAGCCCGCCGCCTTTTTGAATTTTTATTTTTGACTTTACTAATTTAAGTTGCATAAAAGCGGGATATTGACCCTGAATATTTTTTACCAAAGAATGTAGCATACTTTTGCCATGTGAACATTTTCTCCAGCGCTCCTTTCATCCGTGTTTTGCCGGCATTTATCGCAGGAGTTGTGCTTTCGTTCCAAAATATTGGAAGTAAAATATTTTTTATTTCATTGCTTGTAACAGTTCTTATAATTTTTCAGATCTGGATCCGGACGCAATACAAAAATCAATATAAATTCAGGTTTGTGAATCCTGTGCTATTGTTGACCGGCTTTTTATGTGTCGGTTGGATACTTAACAATCTGAAATCGGATTCTTGTTCAGTAAAGAATGACTTCTCAACTGAATCAAAGTTTGTCGTCGGAAAAATTATCTCCATTCCTGTGCTTGCAGGCAAAATGCAGCGTGCAGAAATTATGATTTCTGCCTATTGCGATAGCTTAGAATGGTTCCCTGCCCATTTCAAAGCATACTTTTATTATTACGATTCAATTTCGCTGGAAATAAATGTCGGCGATTTGATTTTACTACCGAATAAGATCAAAGAAATCGATGAACCTTTAAATCCGGGACAGTTTAATTTTAAGAAGTATGCAGCTATTAAACGCATCTCCTATCAATGCAGGATGATGAAAAGTGATTGGAAAATTCTTTCAAAGAATCATTCTTTTTCATTACTCAATTCAAGCAAATCACTTCGCGATCAATTGCTGAGTAGTTTTCATAAAGCCGGAATTCATGGGCAAGAATATGCAGTGCTATCTGCATTGGTTCTCGGTTACGACGACGAGATCAATAAGGAAATAATGTCAGCGTTTTCGGCTTCAGGTACATTGCACATTCTTTCCGTGAGTGGAATGCATGTCGGAATAGTCTTCGCTGCTCTTGCATTTCTGTTCAGGAAAATGGAAAACAAAAAAGTCTGGTGGCTGGTGCGATTGATTTCAATGGTACTTATCATTTGGTTCTATGCCATCCTTACCGGAATGTCGCCTTCGGTGATTCGTTCTGCAATGATGTTCTCTTTTATCCTGATTGGTAAATCTATCAACCGAAATTCAAATATCTATAACACTCTTGCTGCATCGATTCTTGTTATCTGCGTAACATTCGATCCGCTGATTCTATTTGAACCCGGCTTCCAGCTTAGCTATTTTGCAGTGGCCGGTATTGCTTTTATATATCCTTCGATCAATCATTGGTTTTATATCCGTAACAAGATCTTATCAAGTATTTGGTCATTAGTAGCTGTTTCAATCGCAGCTCAACTTGCAACTTTTCCGATCAGCTTATACTACTTTCATCAGTTTCCAAATTATTTTATTCCGGCCAATCTTCTGATCATACCGGTTTCTACAATTGCGATTTTCGGCGGACTTGCATTGTTTTTCATTGCTCCATTTGAATGGCTATTGGTCAAGTTTGGATATTGTCTGAATAAAATTATTCAATTCCTGAATTTCCTTGCTATCAAGATCAAAGAATTACCTTTCGCCGTAACTGAAGATCTTTATCTGAGTTTTTTGGAAATGGTTTTACTGGATCTGATCATTCTTTTCATGATCTTTTATTTTTATGAAAAGTCTATTCAGAAATTAAGAGTTTCACTACTATTCTTTAGCATATTTCTTATTTCAAAAACGATCACAACGTTTGTGAATAATAAACGACAGGAAATCATTGAGTACAAATCATTCAAGGAGCCTGTCTACGAAATAATAAATGGTCAGAGTACAGCTTTATATTTTTACCCGAATGATTCTGTCAGAGCCAGGAAATTTTCCAATGAAATGCATGCCGATTATAAATTGAGCAAAAAAAATCGCATCGAACTAAACCTGAACGATTCTGCAAATCTGGTTTTCAAAAAGTATC
>JAYUWA010000222.1:0-6161 GCA_043753795.1 Bacteroidota bacterium
AAAGTTTATTTTAATAGTCATTGTTTTAATATTGCTTTTCAGAGCACTCAGAAAAATCATTTTCTTCAAAGCTCATAGTGCGTTCAATCAGGCTGCACAAGATTTCATAAAACGTCAGGAAGCTCAAGAAACCCAGGAACGTCAGCAGAAAGAAGAAGGCCGTGTGTATGTTGACACGAAAGCAAGTATCAATCCTAATGAGAAGTTTGATGAGTATGAGGAAGTGAAGTAGAGAGTATTGATTATCGTTTGAAGGTTTACAGGTTTGGAAGTTTCAGGTTGTCAACCTGTAACCTGTAAATCTTCAAACCACTTAACCCCCTTTCATAACGTCAATGCCCCTTCCAAATACCTGATAATTTCCTATATTCGCTTCAAATTTTACAAAAATCCATGAAAAAATACCTGCCACACGTTCTTGCAATACTGGCTTTTATTGTCATAACTTTTCTCTTTTTCGCCCCACTTTTAGGAGGAAAAGAACTGAAGCAGTCGGATATAGCCAACTGGCAAGGGATGTCGAAAGAGATCACTGATTTTCAGGATAAGACAGGTGAATTTACATATTGGACAAATTCTATGTTTGGTGGAATGCCGGGTTACCAGATTTCAGCAGTGTATCCATACATGCTTGTAAAGTATATCGATAAGATCGTAACATTAGGATTACCAACACCGGCAAATTATTTATTCTTGCTGATGGCAGGATTTTATTTTTTGCTGATCACATTAGGCGTTGATAAACGGGTTGCAATAATGGGAGCAATTGGTTTTGCTTTTTCATCCTATTTTATACTCTTTATTGGAACCGGCCATAATTCAAAAGCACATGCAATTGGATATATGGCGCCGATCATTGCCGGAATTATTATGACCTATAGAGGACGGATATTACTCGGGGCTTCGATTACCGGGCTGGCGCTGGCGTTAGAACTTTATGCAAATCACTTACAGATCACCTATTATCTGATGATGATAACGGTATTGCTTGGTGGTGTGTTCTTGTATGAAGCTATCATTGGAAAAAAGATCAAGGACTTTGCTAAAGCATCGGCACTATTAATTGTCGTTGCCGGATTAGCCGTTGCAGCTAACATTACGAATCTCTGGGCGACGCAAGAATATGGGGAGCATTCTACACGTGGGCCATCGGAATTGACAGCAGACAAAGAGAACCAGACGACAGGATTGGATCGTGATTATATAACAGATTGGAGTTACGGAATAGGTGAAACGTTTACGTTTTTGATTCCTGATTTCAAAGGCGGAGCGAGTGAAGCAATTCAGACGAACAATAAAGATGCACTCAAAAGTGTAGATTCAAATTACCGACAGTATGTAGGAAGTTTTGGTTCTTACTTCGGTGATCAGCCTTTTACGGGTGGACCATTGTACATTGGAGCGATTCTGGTTATGCTATTCATCGTTGGATTACTGATCATTGAAGGTCCACTTAAATGGTGGATCTTAATTTCAACTGCGCTATCAATTTGTTTAGGCTGGGGTAGACATTTTATGTCGTTCACAAATTTTTTCCTTGATAACTTACCTGGCTACGATAAATTCCGGGCTGTGACCACGATACTTGTTGTCGCAGAAATAACAATTCCTTTAATGGCAGTGCTTGTAATTGATAAGATGATTAAAGAGGAAAACTTCTTTGCTACTTACCGCAAGAAACTATTGGTTGGAATGGGAGTAGTGATCGGTTTTGTGCTATTGGTAAAACTTTCGCCGGGAACTTTTACAAGACTTTATACAGACAGAGAATACGAACAAGTGTCAGCTTCAGTAAAAGGTCAGCAAAATGCTTCACAGATCGTTGATGAATTTTTTACTGCTGTTTCTGCTGCACGTGAAGAAATTGTAAGCAGTGATGCAGGAAGAAGTCTGATCTTATTGATTCTTTCCGGAGCATTGATCTATGGATTTGCGAGATTCAGATTTAGGAAAGAATTTCTTATTTATGGATTACTTGTTTTAATTGCAATCGATCTGATCGGTGTTGCACGACGATATGTTGATTCGGATTCCTTTGTTAAAAAATCAGTGAACAACACTCCATTCCCGGAAACGTTAGCTGATCAAAGTATAAAGCAAGATCCGACATTGAGTTACCGCGTTTTAAACCTTGCTGCAAATACTTTCAATGATGCCAGTACTTCGTATTATCATCAGTCAATTGGAGGATATCACGGTGCAAAGTTGAAGCGATATAAAGAGCTGATCGATTACAGAATTACTCCGGAGATGACTGCAATCAAAACAGCAATGCAAAAACCGGATTCTTCTTTTCAGCAGATCATTGGTGGACAATCGACATTAAATATGTTGAATACAAAATACATTATCTATAATCCGGAAACGCAACCATTGGTTAATCCGGGCGCATTGGGGAATGCATGGTTTGTCAATGAGGCTAAGATCGTTCCAAATGCCGATGCAGAAATTGCAGCATTGAATAATTTTAATCCGAAAACAACAGCAATAGTTGATCAGCGTTTCTCAGATAAGGTAAAAGGAATTGCTGCAGTTTCTGATCCGGCTTCCAATATAAAAATGACTTCTTATAAGCCAAATCATCTGATGTATGAATCAAATTCAACTGTCGAGCAATTGGCAGTATTTTCAGAGATCTATTATGATGAAGGTTGGCATGCATATATCGATGGTAAACAAGTTGACTATGTTCGTGCTGATTATGTTTTACGTGCAATGAAAATTCCTGCAGGAAAGCACCAGATAGAATGGAAATTTGAGCCGGAAGTAGTTGCAACCGGAAGTAAAATATCTTTAGCCGGCTCGATGTTGCTGATCTTGTTTTTTCTTGGTGTTGTTTACAAAGAGATTCAGTCAGCTAAAAAAGCAGAGTAGAATTTGAAGAAGGTTCTGATTATTACATATTATTGGCCACCAAGTGGCGGAGCGGGAGTTCAGCGTTCTTTGAAGTTCGTTAAATATCTGCCCGCTTTCGGTATTGAGCCAATAGTAATTACGGTCGATCCACATCAGGCAACTTATCCGATCATTGATGAAACATTGCTGAAAGAAGTGAACGACAACGTCCGTGTGATCCGGACTCGTTCTTTTGAACCGTTGAAAATTCTTTCCGCATTAAAAGGAAAAGATACAATACCTCATGGTGGATTTGCCAACAATAACAAAGAATCGATCACGCAGAAAACACTACGTTTTATCAGAGGTAATTTTTTTCTTCCTGATGCAAGAGCAGGATGGGTGCGGTTCGCTGTGAAAGCAGCTTCAGAAGTTATAGAAAAGGAAAATGTCGATACAGTCTTTATCTCTTCTCCACCTCATAGTAGTCAGCTTGTAGGACTAGAGTTAAAAAAGAAATACAAGATTCGCTGGATAGCAGATATGCGAGATCCTTGGACAGATATTTACTATTATCACGATCTGCTTCATACTAAATATGCTGCTAAACGAGATGCTGTATATGAACGTCAGGTTCTGGAAACTGCAGACGCAGTGATCAGTGTAAGTGATCCTATCAATAAATTGTTTCTAGCCAAATCAGATAAACTGAAACCGGAGAAGTTTTATGTTATTCCGAATGGGTATGATAAAGATGATTTTAAATTCATCGAACAAAAGGAGAAGAAGAAATTTCAATTGACCTATGTAGGAACAATGGCAGATAATTACAGGCCATTAACATTGTTCAAAGCAATAAAAAGGCTCATTGATGAGTTTTCATTAGACAAGAATACAATTGGACTTACATTGGTGGGTTCTTCGGCAAATACATTAAATACCATTTTACAGGAAACGCAACTTGAAACAGTTACGGAATTTATCCCGCATGTAGATCATCGCTCAGCAATTGAATTTATGCAGCAAGCTGATGTGCTTATGCTGATAATTCCTGATGTTGAAAATAGCGAAGGTATACTGACCGGAAAATTATTTGAATACTTGGGAGCAGGTAAGCCGATCATTGGATTAGGTCCAACAAATGGTAAAGCGGCAAGTATCATAAATGAATGTAATGCCGGTAAATTAGTAGCAAGAAATGATACGGAAGAGTTGTATCTTTACTTGAAGGAATTATATCTGATGAAAGTGGAGAATCGAAAAGTTGAAATAAAGGAATCGTCAGTTGAAAAATACTCAAGAGAAAATCTTACAAAGCAATTAGCCGGATTGATCAAATCCTAAAGCAGGTATGTGTGGAATTTCAGGATTTATAGATAGTAATTTATCTAACGAACAGGCAGAGAAAACGATTGAAGCAATGTTGGAAAGCATAGCTCACCGTGGCCCTGATGCCCGTTCGACATGGATAAATTTACCTCTTGTTTTAGGACATAACCGTCTAAGTATAATCGACCTGAGTCCCGATGGCATCCAACCGATGCATTATTTCGATTCCGCTATCGTTTTCAATGGCGAGATCTACAATTATATTGAGGTAAGAGAAGAGCTGATAAAGAAGGGCTACAAATTTTCAACCCAGTCCGATACAGAAGTGATCCTTGCTGCTTATCGTGAATACGGTACCTCTTGCGTAGACAAATTTCTAGGTATGTGGGCTTTTGCCTTATGGGACAAAACAAAAAATGAACTCTTCTGTTCAAGAGACCGTTTCGGCATCAAGCCTTTTTACTACATTTTCGAGAATGGAAGATTCTATTTCGGTTCCGAATACAAAGCTCTGAAAAAATCACCATTGTTTACAAACGACCTAAACCTCGACCAGGTGAGCAGAGGATTGCAGTTGGGGTGGGTTTGTTATGGGGAGGAGACGTATTATTCATGTGTCAAATCAATCCCGGCAGCTTCGAATTTAATTTTAAAAGATGGAGAAGTTGTAATTAGTAAGTATTGGAATTTAGAACAACCAAAAAAATTGATTCACGACCAGGATGAAGCAAAAAGTGGATTGTTAGCCTTACTTAAAGACAGTGTTTCAATACATATGCGAAGTGATGTTGAAATTGCTATATGCTTGAGTGGAGGAATTGACAGTTCGAGTCTTTCTTCATTAATTGCAACACAGTTTCCGAATCAGAAATTTAAGTCTTACTCCATATACTATGATGGTAAAAATGAGGTTGATGAACGGCCATACATAAATGAGGTAATTAATAAATATCCATCAATTGTTCCAAGTTATTATCAACCAACTCATGCAGAAATGCTCGAGCGTTTTCATTCCATTTTGTATCAGGTTGATGTGCCGTCTACAGGATCATCAAATTTTTCACACTCATACCTCATTGAAAAAATTCATGCAGATGGAATTAAAGTTGTAATAGATGGACAAGGTGCAGATGAATATCTGGCTGGTTACATGCATTCAATCTACAGGAAGAATGCAGATTCAATTAGGAATTTTAACATAAGTGAATTTTTGCAAACTAGTAATTCGGTGAGAAAATATCAGCAACAAAATATTGGCGATGTTTTATCTTCATTTGGAAAAACAGCGCTATCCGTTTTGTCGAATGAAATGAATTTGTATTCTCTTGAATACAAGAAATATTTACCATTTGCTCTTAAGAAGGAATTAATCCAAACGGTTCCATTTAATTTGATTGGATCGTTCAAAGGGAATAGATTAAATGAATTTTTATACCAGTTATTATTCACAAGCAGCCTTCCAACTATTCTTCATTATGTTGATAGAATGACAATGTCACATTCTGTCGAATCTCGTGTTCCTTTATTGGACCACCGACTAGTTGAGTTTGGTTTCCGCTTGAAAAATGAGTTGAAAATAAATAAAGGAATTACAAAGTTTGTGTTGAGAGAAAGTGTGAAGGATATTCTGCCACAAAAAATATATTCTCGTATGGATAAAAAAGGCTTTGTAACCCCCGGTGAGGTGAACTGGTTGAGAGGTCCGATGAAAAATTTGTTGGAAATAAACTATGAGAAACTAGAATTTCTAAATAAGGAATTAATAAAAGACATCATCTCTAAGTATAAAAATGGGGATAATCGAAATTCTAAATTAGTTTGGAGAATAGCCACCTTAAACTATTGGATAAATAATTTCAATTAAATGAAAGTATTCGTTGAGAGTAATAATTTTTATTTAGAAGAGGTAAAATATATTTTCAGATTGTTTGCTGAAAATAAGAAATTGGATTTTGTCTTTGTAAATAATTTTGAAAGTGCTGATATTACTATTGGTG
>JAYUWA010000223.1:0-1952 GCA_043753795.1 Bacteroidota bacterium
CGCGCGACTGATATCTCCCGGACGAACATCACCAAAAATTTCATTTTTAAAAATGAGACCTTCAAACTTATTTTCTATGATTACTTTAAAGCCAAGTTCTGTTTGTTCTGCTACTAAGATCTGAACTTCATCGTCAACTTCAAGATCATGTTCTTTTTCAATATACTGTCCCCATTTAGTTGTTGCAGTGATCCGCTCTGAATGGTCATCGATAAATAAATGCACTAAATATTGTTTTCCGATCTCCATATCAACCCGTTGTTCAGCATAAGGAACAAATACATCTTTTGCAATTCCCCAATCCATAAATGCTCCGTGAGAATTGACATCCTTCACAGTCATAAATACAAAATCACCAACGCAGGCAAACGGCTGAAGAGTGGTAGCAATTGGCCTGTTATCATTATCGAGGTACACAAAGACGTTGATCTGATCATCGACTTTTGGATTACCTTTTACATATTTCTTTGGCAATAAAACATCTGTTTCTCCATCTGTCAGATAAAGACCAATCATAGCCAGACTTTTTACTGTTAAATCGTTGTATTTGCCAATTTCCATTTTCACTGATTTGAGCGGCAAAGGTAGTCTTTTCATTGACTTTATTTCCCGCAGATCTCGCAAATCTTGAAGATCAGCAACAAATAGGAGAATAAAACTCTGCACTAAATCTGCGTGATAAAAAATTTCCCGCAGATCTCGCAAATCTCGCAGATGGATTATAAATACCGAAATAAGAATCTGCGCTAAATCTGCGTGATCTGTGAGATCTGCGGGAAAAAAATCCGCAGACCTAAATTGAATCCAATTGCAGCCATTCTTCGACCTCAAAAATCACTTGATCTTTGACCTGCAATTTGCAAGCTGCAATCATTTTATTTACAAAGAAAAACTGCAAAAATATCCCTACTTTCGCGCCCTAAAGTCAGTTACACTATGGAGTTGGAAAAGGAAATATCCAAGCGCAGGACATTTGCAATTATATCTCACCCCGATGCCGGGAAAACCACTTTGACTGAAAAGTTATTACTTTTCGGAGGAGCGATCAATACGGCAGGTGCTGTAAAGAGCAATAAGATCCGTAAAACAGCAACTTCTGATTTTATGGAGATTGAGAAGCAGAGAGGGATCTCTGTAGCTACTTCTGTTATGGGATTTGATTATGCAGGAAAGCGCGTCAACATTCTGGATACTCCCGGTCACAAAGATTTCGCTGAGGATACATACAGAACGTTGACGGCTGTCGATTCAGTGATACTTGTAGTTGATTGTATAAAAGGAGTAGAGGAGCAGACAGAAAAATTGATGGCAGTATGTCGTATGCGCAGTACGCCGGTGATCATTTTTATAAATAAAATGGATCGTGAAGGAAAAGATCCGTTTGATCTTCTGGATGAACTGCAGGATAAACTGAAGATCCATGTGCGACCATTAACGTGGCCGATCAGTCAAGGGGAATCGTTTCAGGGAGTATATAATTTATATAAACGTGAACTGAATTTATTCGAGCCAAACAAGACAGGAATTTCTGAGAACAAAGCGAAGATAGTAGAACTGGAAGATGACTCACTTGAAAAGTTAGTTCCGAAAAAGTATGTCGATAAATTACGTGAAGATGTTCATTTAGTTGAAGGCGTTTTTGAACCATTCAATCAGGAACTTTATCGCGATGGACTTATAGCTCCGGTTTTTTTCGGAAGTGCCGTAAATAATTTCGGAGTGCTGGAGTTACTTGAAACATTTCTTGAAATTGCGCCACAACCTTCATCTCGTGAAGCGGAGGAAAGGATCGTTCATTCGGAAGAAAATAAATTCTCAGGCTTTGTATTTAAGATCCACGCAAACCTTGACCCGAATCATCGCGATAGAATTGCATTTTTACGGATATGTTCAGGACGATTTGAAAGAAATAAATTTTTCTTCCATACCCGTCTGGATAAAAAAGTCCGCTT
>JAYUWA010000224.1:0-1950 GCA_043753795.1 Bacteroidota bacterium
ATCCGCTGTAAAAGAAAAACGAAAGGATTACAGCAAGAATGAATGAAACGATCTGATTGCTGGTCAAGGCCGATGCGAATACACCAATAGATGCAAATCCGCTGCACAGAAAGATCAATCCTATGTAGGAACCTATTATACCTGCCGTATCAATATTGCCGACAGGATTGGCCAATTGATAAACTGTGATGTAATAAATTGTAGTAGGGAGCAAGGCGATAATAACCAGGATAACTGCCGAAAAATATTTTGCAAGCACTATCTGCAAGTCAGTAACAGGCTGTGTCAGTAAAATCTCAATTGTCCCACTTTTATGTTCTTCTGCAAACATCTTCATTGTCACCGCCGGAATTAAAAAAAGAAATACCCACGGAGCAACGATGAATAATGAATCAATATTTGAAAATCCACTTTCAATAATGTTAAAGCCTGCACCGGGAAAGATCCACATGATCAATCCCAACGTAAGCAGAAATACAATGATAACTATGTAACCGATCAATGAACTGAAAAAACTATTGATCTCTTTTTTTAATAGTGCAACCACTTCCGACTTTATTGAGGCGTAAAAGTAGGTTTTTAATCAAAATATACGAAATGTAAAGATGAAGGAATGGGGAATTTATCAACTATTGATAGGGAATTCAGAAGTCAAAATGGAACCCTTATGGCCGGATGTGAAGTTGACTGATCTACTTTACTTTTTTATGAACGGTAAAACAGTTTTTTCAGTTATTGAAATTACAGAAACAAAATATAATCCTTGTGCAATATTTTCGATGTCAATTTTTTCATTCAGAGATCCTTCTTTTGAAAAATCTTTCTGAATGATTATTCTGCCTGATGCATCTGAAATTGAAATTGAAATTGAAATTGATTGTACGGCACTATCAAGAAAATCATTCTGAATGGTTATGCTTTCTTCTACCGGATTCGAGAACAAAATGAAAGTTGAATTCTTTGATAGGCTTGCCTGAAAATACCGGTGAACTATTTTCTCCAGTTACATTGTTCAATGTTGCTTCAACATACAATGGTTGAGCATCCGGATTGTGAATCGAAGAGATTGCAGAATTTCTGCAACAATCTGTAACGCTGAAAATGATATCAGCACATTTCTGATGAAATACAACAGTACCAGAATATTCGATCTGTTTGAAACCTGCATTCATTCCGCCGTTGCATGTTGAAGGGGCTGAAGAACAGTTTGAGCTAATTACTACTTCTGATCCGATGACTTTCTGAAGAATAAATGCCTGACTGAACGAGCAGTTGTTTGATCTGACAGAACCATTCATACTAACCGGTGGAAGACTTCCTGAGCAGTCGCTGTAAAGAGTATAAGAGACCTTATATTGTTTTGCGAGCGAACAAGCACAAATTAGGATCAAAACACTCAAATTTCAATTCATTTACGCCTTTAGACGGGAATGGGGGATGAAGGGCGAGAAAATGGATGTAAGAACGAATAACGAAAAAAGGGTTCATGATTTTACTCACGAACCCTTTTGAAGAATAACTATGGTTTAGCTTATTGTTTTACAACTCTTGAAGTGTTTACTTCTCCATCGTAAGATACTTTTACTGTATAAACTCCTGCAGTAAGAGAATTAATATCGATTAATTTTGAGTAACCGTTTCCTGATACTTCATTTGAGAAATATACTGTGTTACCAAGTATATCCATCACTGTAATTGAAACTTCTGTATCACGGATTTTAGCAACGTTTACGTTAAGTTCGTTCTTAGCCGGATTAGGATAGATTGACACCATGCTAGCTACTGAACGAGTTCCTGTATTCAGGAATGGATTACAAGTGATGTAATTTACTGAGATCACATCAAATGCTTCACAACCTGATGCATTAGTAACAAGTACTGAGTAGTTACCCGGACCCGTAACAGTTAACATCTGACCAGTGCTGTTGTCACTCCATAAGTAGGATGTAC
>JAYUWA010000225.1:0-1942 GCA_043753795.1 Bacteroidota bacterium
TAAGGCATTGATTGAAACTAAACTTGCAACAAGCATTTATGCCCAGGTATTTCCTTTAAAAGATCCGAGTTATATGTATTTTGGTACAGAGATATTGAAAGAAAAATCCATTGACTCTGTTCAGAAGACAATGCTTAATCTGTTAGACAATTTAAAAAGTAACCCGATTACGCAGGAAGAATTGGATCGTGCGAAAACTTCCATTCTCCGGGACTTCGAACTTGCATTCAGCAAAAGTGATCTTGTTGGAACTTTCATCAGCGAATTTATTGCTGCCGGTGACTGGAGATTGATCTTCCTTTATCGTGATGGAGTTGAAAACATCAAACTTGCTGATGTAAATCGCGCAGCAGTTGAGTATCTGAAACCATCAAACCGTACAACCGGTTTGTTTATTCCTGAAAAAGATCCATCACGAACAATTGTCCCTCCTTCTCCGGATCTTAAAGAGACTTATAAAAATTACAAAGGAAAAGCGGTTGAAGCTGCAGCAGAAGCATTTGATGCTACTCCGGCTAACATTGAAAAAAGAACTAAACGTGGTGAAATACCGGGTGGTGGAAAATATGCATTGTTGAATAAGACCACTCGCGGAAATGTTGTAAAGATGAAAATGTCTCTTCGTATCGGAAGTGAAAAAGGACTTGAGAACAAAGGTGATTTTATCGATCCGACAGCGAACATGCTGATGAAAGGAACTAAAACAATGTCGGAAGAGCAGATCAACGATACGCTTGCAAAGATGAAAGCAGAAGTTGGAATTTCCAGCAATGGCCAGGTTGTCAATATTGATATCAGTACCACGAGAGACAACTTAATTCCTGTTCTGGCACTTGTCAAACAAATTTTGCGCGAGCCTTCATTTCCAAAAGCAGAATTTGAAAAAATGCGGGAAGAACTTCTTGCAGGTATCGATCAGCAGAAAAGCGATCCGCAAGCAATTGCTTTCCTTCGTATAGATCAATTAACACGTGTTTATCCGAAGTCCGATTTCCGCTATGCTTCCACTTTTGATGAAATGGCTACGGCAGTGAAAAAAATGACGATCGACGATCTTAAAAAACTTTACACAGATTTCTACAACAGTTCAAATGCTACAGTTGCTGTTGTTGGTGAATTTGATGAGGCAAAAGTATTGGCATCATTAAATTCAATATTAGGAAATTGGTCATCGCCTGAAAAATATACACGTGCTGCTGATAATTACGCAAAAGCTGCTGCACAGAACGATAAGATCATTACACCTGACAAGAAAAATGCAACGATGTCAGCACGATTGAATTTAACTGTGAAAGACGATAACGTAGAATATCCTGCGCTGATTTTAGGAAACTACATGTTAGGAGGAGGATTCTTGAATTCCCGTCTGGCAACACGTATCCGTCAGAAAGAAGGCTTAAGTTATGGTGTTGGTTCATGGTTACGTGCTTCTGCACTTGATCAAAGCGGAGAGTTCGGTTCATATGCGATTTACAATCCTGAAAATTCTGCCAAATTGATTTCTGCTTATCAGGATGAGCTTGCAAAAATGATCAAAGACGGTTTCACGGATGCTGAATTAAAAGATGCCATTTCCGGATTCATCCAGAGTCGAGAAAAAAATCGTTCAGACGATGGCTATATGGTAAACAGATTAAATGATTACTTATTTCTTAACCGCACAATGACATTTGATGAAACCTTTGATAAAACAGTTTCTCAATTGAATACTTCAAGTGTGAATGCTGCTATGAAAAAATGGATCGTTCCGGCGGAGATCACTGTGGTGCAGGTTGGAGACTTTAAATAATGAATAATGTTGGTTTAATATGAAATAGCCAAATATAATAAGTGTTTAAAATGTTTAAGGGGTTTAAAGTGTTTCGATACACTTTAAACCCCTTTTTCTTTTTTCTTTTTTCTTATACTATTTACTAACCCGTTGTTCGAAATTATTGCCCCT
>JAYUWA010000226.1:0-1936 GCA_043753795.1 Bacteroidota bacterium
ATTACAAAAACAACATATAAAATACAGATATCCGCTTTTATTAAACGATTCAAAAATCGCTTTGAATAATTATGATTTCTTTCTTGTTAAGACTTCGTCGATCATTCCATATTCTTTTGCTTCTTCAGCAGTCATCCAGTAATCACGATCAGAATCTTTCCACACTTTATCGAAGTCTTGTCCTGAATGTGAAGCAATGATCTCATAAAGTTCTTTTTTCAACTTCTGAATTTCTCTTGCCGTGATCTCAATGTCAGAAGCTTGTCCTTCAGCACCACCCATTGGCTGGTGGATCATGATCCGTGCATGTTTTAACGCAGCACGTTTTCCTTTAGCACCTGAGCACATTAAGACGGCGCCCATTGATGCAGCCATACCAGTACAGATCGTTGCAATGCTTGGTTGAATAAATTGCATTGTATCATAGATACCAAGTCCTGCATAAACTGATCCGCCAGGACTGTTCAGATAGATCTGAATATCTTTTTTTGCGTCAACTGATTCAAGGAATAAAAGTTGTGCTTGAATGATGTTGGACACATAGTCATTGATTCCCACTCCAAGAAAGATGATACGATCCATCATCAGACGTGAGAATACATCCATTGTTGCAATGTTTAACTGTCGTTCTTCTATGATAGTAGGAGAAATGTAATCTGCTCTGACTGCAGAAACGAAACTGTCAACTGAATGGCTACCTATTCCACGATGTTTGACAGCATACTTACGAAATTCATCTGCGTAATTCATAATTTGTTTTTTAAGTTTAATCTGAAATAAAAGACGGCCAAATGACCAAAATATTTCAGCAGTCCAAAATTAATTAGCCGATCAAGACAGTTTGCTGAAGGGGGAATTAGTTTTCAACAGTCGTACGTACGAATCAGGTTGCGGGTTGCAGAAAATTTGTTCAAAGTTTAAAGTTCAAAGTTGGCTTCGTAGCACCCTACAACGCCACTTTGAACTTTGAACTTTGAACTTTGAACTTTGAACATAAAAAAAGGCCGATACTCTATACCGGCCTTTATTTTTACGAATCTCTATTCTCGACTCTTAATGATGATGCTCCACCTCATGTTGCGTCTTCTCATTCATCTTATCGACCCATTCCTGATACGGCATTTCAATCATATCAAGTTTAATTTCTTTTTTCAAAACATCAAAGACCTTATTGTCGCGGATGATACGTTCAACTCTTTCGCCGTTATTTTCTGACTGGAGATAATTATTTGCCAGTTCCATTAGTTTATCATCTTCAGGAGCCGGTACGCCATATTGCGAGAATTGCTGGACAACCATTTGTTTTGCGACTTCATTAACTTCTTCAGGACTTACTTGTACATCGTTTGCACTTGCTATTTTTTCCTGAACAAGATTCCATCGAAGATCTTCAGAAATATGATAGTAATCGTGGTCAAATGTATGTTCGTCAACTTCTTTTTCCTGATTTGCTTTCAGCATTCTTTTCAAAAATTCATCAGGTAAAGGGAATGAATTATTTTCCAGATACATTAACTTCATATCCTTACGAAGCTTCTTATCACTTTCTTTTTCAAAGTAAGAAGCAATGCCTTCGCGGATCTTTGTTCTGAATTCGTCTTCTGTCGAAACAACTCCAGGTCCGAATAATTTGTCGAACAATTCCGAATTCAATTCTGCTTTTTCAACTTTATTGACTGTCAATATTGAGAAGCGGTAAGCGGAATGCATTGCCGGACTGTCTTTATCAACTTTCAACAATGCTGAAACTTCAGCCTCACTATAAAAGGTTTCCATTGGAGTAAAATCAATCGTATCTTCTTTTTTCAATCCGATAAACTTCGATCTTTTATCAGCATCGGTGATCATTTCTAGGGATAAAGTTGTCGTGGTTTTATTTCCTCCTTCTTTGATTTGTCCGTCTGCATCTAGTTCATTGAATTCACCATAAAAAATA
>JAYUWA010000227.1:0-1936 GCA_043753795.1 Bacteroidota bacterium
AATACAATGACTACAATCGCTTCATTGTTGAACCAGAAAAATTATGAGACCATCTTTTTTCATGGAGGAACGAATGGTACCATGAGTTTCGATAATTTCGCAAGAGCATGTGGATACAACACATACTATGGCCGCAATGAATACAACAATGACAAGGATTTTGATCAAACATGGGGTATTTTCGATGAACCTTTTTTATTGCGATCGGCATCTGAACTGACAAAAATTTCAAAGCCTTTCTTTGCAACTATTTTCACTTTATCTTCGCATCATCCGTATTCAATCCCTGAAAAATATAAAGGCGTATTTGCCGAAGGTACTATGCCTATTCACAAAAGTATCCGCTACGCAGATTATTCTCTGAAAAAGTTTTTCGAATTTGCAGCAACGCAGGATTGGTACAAGAATACATTGTTTGTGCTTACGGCAGATCATACAGCAACATCAGATCAGATTGCCTATCAAAACCGTCAGGGAATGTATGCTGTTCCATTGTTTTTTTATATGCCTACTGATCATTTAAAAGGCAGAAATCCGAAGACGTGTCAGCACATCGATATCTTACCATCCATCATGAGCTATTTGAATTATGATGAACCGTATTTTGCTTTCGGACAGAATTCATTTGATCGGTCGAAGCCGGGTTTTGCTATAACCTACTTGAATGAAACGTATCAATTTATCCAAAGTAATTATACATACTTTACCGATTACCAAGGCAAAGATGAATATTATCAATTCAGAGATGATACAATTTCCGGACAAGTTCCACCTGATTCAGCAGTAATGAACCGGAAGCTGAGTGCTTTCATTCAGAATTACAATTCTGCCTTGATCAAGAATAAAATGCATGTCAGATAAATTTCAGATGAAAAAAATCAGATTTATTATTAATCCGAAGTCCGGAACAAAAGACAAGCACAACTTTGCTGACTGGATCACATCAACAATTGATACAACAATTTTTGAATGTGATATTTCTTATACAACAGCTCCGCATCATGCAACAAAGTTAGCGCGTCAGGCAGCCAATGATAAGTACGACATTGTAGTTGCAGTGGGGGGTGATGGATCTGTAAATGAAACTGGCAGCGGATTAATAGGAACAAAAACTGCATTGGGAATTATACCGACCGGTTCAGGGAATGGTATGGCTCGACATATGAAAATTCCAATTGACTTTAAGAAAGCTGTAGCATTATTGAATACTGGAGAATGTACTGCTGTCGACACATTAACAGTTAACGAAAGAGTCTGCATCGGTACATTTGGGATTGGTTTTGATGCTCATATTGCTCATTTGTTTGCAAGCGCCGGGACAAGAGGATATTCTACCTATGTAAAATTGGTATTGGCGGAATTTTCCAAATACAAACCGGTTTATTTTAAGATTTTTGCAGACAAGAAAGAGTATCATCTCAACTGCTTCCTCCTTACATTTGCTAATTCATCACAATTCGGAAACAATGCTGTTATCGCACCGTTTGCGGATGTGAAAGATGGCATCATCGATATATCGATGCTCCAGAAATTTCCGGCCTATGTTGCGCCACACCTGATCTATAGAATGATGAACAATTCAATTCACAACTCACGTTTTTTTGATCGGTTAAGTGCAAAAGAAATAATTGTCAGGAATGAAAAGATTGTCAAAGGACATATTGACGGAGAACCCATTGAGCTGGAAGGTGACATTGAGATCCAAATAAAACCTCTTTCATTAAATATTGTTACCTCAAAATAAAAATTAGTGGCAGTAAAAAAATTTGCAAGAAGTTTCACTTATGCTTTAAAGGGAATATCATATTCCTTCAGGAGTCAGTTCAATATGCGGTTTCATTTTTTTGCCGCTGTAATTGTATTGATCACCGCATTCATTTTAAGAGTATCATTACTCGAATTGTGTGTACTACTATTTTGTATCAGTTCAGTGATC
>JAYUWA010000228.1:0-1932 GCA_043753795.1 Bacteroidota bacterium
AAATATCGCGGACAATTAGTTTAACAGAACTGCCATAATTACTTAGATTGTAGTCTATTGAAATGTTGTTTTTAAATGGATTTGGATATGCGTTTATGAAAGGGTCTGACAATCGATCCGAAATGGAATTCACCAGTTGTCCGGTCACTTCGAATTTATCTAATGCACCTTCAACAATATTTCCAGGTGAACTGTCTTCAACTTCAACTGACATTGTCATCGTAGTTGTTACTGCCAAAAGTGAACTCAATAGAACCGAATGCTGAACCCAGTTTCCATTCGTTCCGTCGTTTGGTCCCACTGTCTCAACTCTGACTGTAGTAGTACCATTACTTACTGAAATTCTCATTGTATCATTCGGAGCCCCTGTACCATTAATACAAAGATATCTGCGGAAATAACTTAACGTCGGAGCCTGGTAGATCGTTCCATCGAATACAGGTGAGGTTAGGATCGTATTGCCATTGTCAACATCCGAACCATTGTGAGGAGCGCCATCATTGTCAGTTACAAAACATGTATCGCTGCAATCTGAATTCACATCAAAGTCAGGATTGATTTCTGTCGAACTACCGTCATAAGTTCCTACCGGTTCGCCACGTTCCCAACTATTTCCGGATGTTCCACTGACAGTCCAACTGTTATCAAAAGTAAAGTCATCATAATACCCAGGAGCGATTGTAGACGTTATCGGATTTCCAACTGTCAGAGTTTGTGTTGAACAGCTAGTTCTGTAGCCCCATTTACCTGCATAAATAGTATAATCATCAGGAACAACTGCTGCGAAATTAAATGCACCGCTGTTATCTGCTGTTACGGAATATTTCAAACCGTTTATAGATGAAATCGAAACCAAAGCATTTGGAACACTTGCTCCTGTAAGACTGTCAAGTACAGTACCTGTAAAAGCAAAAGTCTGAAATGGTCTTAATTCAACATCCAGTGAAGTTAAAACGCCATTGGCGAGAACAACACCTGTGATTGTTTTGGTAAAGTAACCGGCTCTTGAAACTCGAACATCATATGTACCTGCTAGAGAAGTTCCGGTTTTATATTCACCAAGTGAATTAGAATTTTTAGTTAACGTTGTTGAAAGTACTTCAATCAGTGCTCCGTTTAATAATGCACCTGAAACTGAATCAGTAATAATTCCCTCAAGATAACAACCTCTGATATATGTTGGAGTTAGAACATAAAGTCCGTTATTGATATCGGAAGCTACAATTGTTCCTGATGGTAAATATGGATAAACTCCCCAACAACCTGCAAAACCATCGCCTGAACCTTGAGCATATGTGTCGTAATGACCTACTTCTATCGGGTTTTCAGGACGAGCCACATCAGTGATCACAACACCTTCCTTATACCAGCTTGTAATTGCATAGTCGTTCAGAATATGTGTATTGTGTATAATAGCACCTGATCCCGCAGCAGTCTGAAAGCGTGCGCTTTCTTTGATGTTTCCAAGATCAGAAATATCATAGATACCCAAGTAACTTCCCGTGTTTTCATCGGTAGTGAAAAGTGTTTTGTGATCGTCACTCAGCCACGTATTATGCGTAAAGTTTGTAGGTGTTTGTTGCGTTGCAAGTAAAATCGGATTTGATTTATTCGTAACATCAACAACTGTAAAAAATCCTGAGTAGATATGCGACTCATACATTGTATCGTTCTCTACGTAACCGTCGTGAACATAATTATCACTTTGGCTTCCGGCATATACATATTCACCGGCATACGTTGGATTTAAAGGATCAGATAAGTCTAAAAAAAGTGTATTTCCATCGCCGATGTTACTTCCATACAAGTAAAGAAATCCTTTCGCCGTATCGCAATGTAATGCGTGAATGCTATTGAGCTGTCCATTGATTGCACCATCGCCGGTATAATAAGTTGTGTTGACTGAAACAGGCAGATTCGTCATGTCAATGA
>JAYUWA010000229.1:0-6068 GCA_043753795.1 Bacteroidota bacterium
TAAAAATCCACCAATAAAATCTACCCGTAAAGAGAAACAAAAACTGAATCTCCTTAAGAATATGTCAAAGCAGAAAAGCAACAAACTGCTATGGAATTCACTTGGGTTTCTTTCAGTTGCATTAGGAATTATAGGATACATAATTCCATTGATGCCCGGAATCGTATTTTTCCTCATTGCCATCTATTGTTTCTCTCGTGGAAGTAAAAAATTTCTGTTCCGACTTGCCCGTCATAAACACGTGGGACAACCGATTCGGGATTTTAGTAAAAAGAGGGGCATTACAATTCGACATAAGGGCATACTTACGATTTCCGTAATTCCTGCAATTTTATTCAGCGCATTTGTTGTTGCAAATGCTTTGTGGCTTAAAATTACCATCTGCGCTTGTGCAATTCTGGCTTTGCTGATCATTTGGGGGTACAAAACAAAAGAGCATACAGATAAAGTTAAAACAAACTAAGCAAAAATCAAATCATTAAAAATCATGGAAAAAATTCTTATCACCACCGACTTCTCAAACAATTCAAAAGCAGGAATTCGCTTTGCTCTTCAATTGGCAAAACAATCAAAATTTGAGTTGACATTTTTCCACTCTTACTTTATTATGAAGCCTACTTCATGGAGCGAAGAGGCTTTTTCAGCACATGAAAAGAAAGAAACAGATAAAATTCAGAAGAAACTGGAAAATTTTGTAGCTTCAATTTACAAGATCAACGGAGTTTCTTTCAAAAATATAAATTGTGTAGCGGTAAGTTCCATTTTTACAGAGAGCAGTATAAGCGAATATGCATCTGCTAACAATTTCAACTATATCTGTATCAGTACTCGTGGCGCAAGCAAATTGAAAAAAATCCTTGGAACAAACACTTCCAATCTGATTAACAACTCAAGTGTTCCTGTTATTGCAGTACCGCATACTTATCGCAGTGCTAAAATAACGAATATCTTATATGCCTGCGACCTTGGAAATCTTGAAAGCGAATTAAAAAAAGTTGTTGATTTCGCCAAACCTTTAAAGTCAAACGTGGAGTTACTTCATTTTAATTCTCCAATTGGAGTACTTTCTGATTCAAAAATAATTGAAACTGCTGTTAAGAAATTTTCAAAGTATAAGGTCAAACTTCACCTTGAGAATGCAAATCCTGTCAATACCTTGATTTCAAATATCGAATCTGCCATTAAGAAATCTAAACCCTCCATGCTGGTAATGTTCACTCAACAAAACAGAAGTTTTTTCCAAAAATTATTCCTCTCAAGTAAGTCTGCCGAATATTCCTTTAATGCAAAAGTGCCCTTACTGGTTTTTAATAAGATATCTTAATTCGAACAAGAATTGATAGTCACAATATTAAAATAAAATGACTCTTAAAAAATATGCCGCTTCAAATGATATCAAATGGCATAAATTTTCCTTTAAGTAGTTGACTTCAAAAGCAAACAAATGCGATCATACATTTACATATTTCTGCTCCTATCAACTTCTACATTTTCGCAATCTCAACGGCTTACCCTTTTTGAAGAATTTACTCAAGCTTCTTGCTTCCCTTGTGAGGAAATGAATCTGGAATTAAACAGAATTCTTAACAGCTTTCCTGATAAAGTCGTTTCAATAAGATGTCAAACGTTTTATCCCGGCATCGATCCAATAGTGCGGTAACTCCACATGGAACTCAGTTCCTTTTCCAACTTCGCTAACGATAGTAATAGTACCCATCAGTTTGGTAACACATTCCTTTACTATGTATAAGCCGAGACCTGAACCAATTGAATCTTTTGATACTCTATAAAACATATCGAATACTTTCGATTGAGCAACCTTATCAATTCCTATCCCGTTATCCTTTACAATAATTCTAGTCCTTTTCGCATCGGAAACTGCTTCCACTAATACATATGGGTCAGAAGACTTCGGATCAGAATATCTAATAGCATTTGAAATAAGGTTATTTAAAATAATGCTCAAACGACTTTTATCAGTATTGAGAATGACAGGACAATTTACTTTCATTTCTAACCTTACTTCTTTCCTGTCCTTTCCCATATATTTCAAGTTATTCTTTATTTCATGTAAGATTTCATTCAAATCGATAGGTTCTTTAGAAACTTCAACGCGTGAATTCCTCGAATAGTCGAGTATGTCTAATATAAAGCCATCAAGTTTTTTAATGCTACCCTGAATCATACTTACATTTTCAACAACAAATTCGTCTTGTGATTCGTCAAGAACAATTTCAGCAACACCGGCCATAGAACTTAGCGGGGCTCTCAGATCGTGCGACACACTATAAACGAATTTATCCAGCTCAGAATTAGTTTTAAGTAATTCATTGTTTTGAAAAATAAGCTTATTCTGCGCTTCATTTAAATGCTGATCACTTGATCGTAATTTATCTCTCATTGCAAGAAGTGCTTTGCCCAGATTATCATCATTACTGAGCGGAACAAATGTTGAATCAAAATTTCTTTTACCAATGTCTTCAGCAAATAAAGCTGCTGCGTTTAATTTAATAGAAAGTGCATTCACTGAACTGATCATCTCTCCTATTTCATCTTTACTGTTATGCGATAAAACATTTTTAACTATTCCTTTACCCAGAAGATCAACTATTTCTATAATCTTATTTATAGGTCTGATAATACTCCGCATCATATATGCAGAAAGGAAGATTGATAAACTTACAATAAATACTGCAAGAATGATCATTAAAGAGCCCATCATCATAATTGCATCTGACTGCTGCTTTTCTGCCGCTGATTTGATTTCATTATTGCTTGCAATTACACCATCTAACTTTTTTAAGATCGCATCTATTGGAGGTATTATTTCATTTTCCAACACACCTTCCGCAGTAAACTTTTTCACCGGATCATCATAATCTTCAAATTTTCCCAAAAGTTCCCTGATCTTATATTGATCAATCACAACTTTCTCAAATTGGTTGAAAACCTGAATAAGATCAGACTTCCCTCGTGTTTCATCCCATAAAATTGATCCAGCTTTCAATTTATTACGAATTAAGGGGTAATCAATTAATTGAATCTTTTTAAGTTCGGTTTTGTAATTTTCATTAGATCTAAGGTACACCCAATTTATTGAAAATTCCCGTGAAAGAATCATTATCAATTTGAAATTATTCAAATCTTCTATAGACGGATCAATGTTTTCAGAAATCAATGTGGAGAGTTTCCTGTTGTGCACAACAGTCCAAAAAATTATTATTCCATTGACAAGGAAAATAGAAACGAATAAATAAAACGATAGATTTATTTTTTTCTTTATACTGGTTTGCATTTGTATCTCCCTCTAATTAAAATTTGAAATTAACTCCTGCTGCAATCCTAAACAAGTCCTCAGGTTGTCCATAAAACAAATCTGAGTCAGGTTTTTTAAGATCCATAAGGAACCCTACACTTCGATAATGCACATTAAGCACATTTGAAGCATTTGCAAAAAATGAAAATTGCTTACTAAAATTATATCTGGCTGATACATTAAGCAAAGTATAACCGGGAATACTTTGCCTTCTCAATAAACCGTTAACTGTGTCCGCAATTCCATTTATCGATTGCTCTGTCATGAAAATTGCGCGTGGTGCGATTGTGAATTTTCCAATACTGCAATCAATTCCCGCATGTACAATAAATTTTGAAATAAAATCAACTTTAGCATCAGGAGTTAATTCGTCTTCCTGTTTGAGTGCACTTTGCACAATTCCATCTGTAAAACTAATACTTGCATAAGAATTCAAGCGTGCTTTCGAAACCGAAGTTTTCCAATTAAGTTGAAAACTTCCGCCATAGTTCTCTTGTCGTCCTTGATTAACATACACTTCTATATAATCAACTGGAATAGAAAAAAACTGATTATTATAAAGATGTGTTGAAGTGTTATCATCAGCAAAACCTAGTAGATTGTACAATGCAGTATAATATCCATCGACGGTTACACTTAAATTATTTGTAAGATATTGCTTAATGCTCAACTCATAAGTTGTCGATGTGATTGGTTTTAGATTAGGGTTAGGAAGATGCAAGAAATAGGATGAATATGTTTTGCCGGAATCAGCAGTTACAAAAGACCCCCATTGCGCATAACTCGTAGATACAGAAGGAGCTAAATACGCAGTTCCGAACATTGCTTTGATAGTTGTTTTACTAAAAGGCTTATAAACGGCACTTAATCTCGGATTAAAAGTCTTTCCATACCTTGTGTTATTGTCATATCTCGCTCCCAGTGAAAAAGCAAGCTTTTTAATAGGAGAATATTGAGCTTGAAAATATGATCCTGTGTTTGAATACCTAAGGGAAAAGAAATGGGCTGGTATTCCAAATGGACTATAGAAATTTTTTGTTCCTAAATAACTCGAGTAAATAGCTGAATTAGTATTTACCGGATCCTGAAGGTCGCCGCTATATGGCACAACAGAAAACAATTCATAACTTACTCCACCCGTTAAATTAATCTTTGGAGACACTTGCATATTCAGTTGTTCCTCACCCTTTATAGAAGTGGAAGCTTGATATTTATAAGCAGGCTCAAATCCTGTATAAAGATTTCTGTAATTTGACTGAGGGTCAAGAACAAAACTACTTGCGGTTAAAGTCGACACAGTATTTAATTTTCCAAAACTTTTGCTGTAGGCTGCATTAACTACATCTATGCCCTGCTTTATAAATGCACTTTTATTATATAGTGAATTATTTACATTATTTCCCAGAGCTGAGGGTGTTGTAGTAGAATTTCTGAAATAGGATAATGAAAAATCCGAACTGTGAATAGCAGCATAAAAGTTATATGCAGACATAGGAGCTTCAAATGCAGATGAAATCGGAGCAACCGGCGTAAAAGGTCCAAATACTGTATTAATAGTACCACTTTGGTAAGATGATGAGTTGGTTTGCTGGTCGTTTTTAAACGTTTTATTTAAGTCCGGTTGCTTATCATAATAGTATTGGCCTGATACAATTAAGCTGACCTGATCAGTTAATTTTTTTGTGATCATCAGTTGATTGTTCGTGTATCCATAATTGCCATTCAAAGTGGATCCTTCTACAAAAATTTCATCATTCGCATTTTTCTGAGTTATGATATTAATAACACCTGAAACAGCATTTGCTCCATAAAGTGCAGAAGCAGGACCATAAACTATTTCAATTTGTTCAACAAGATTGACAGGATAATTCTCCATGATTGGTAATGCTTCATCAATTGGAGATGAAATTCTCACTCCATCAAGCAGGATAATGAATTTATCCTGACCTTGAACACCTCTTACAGTAAAACTATTTCTTATACCTGAATATACCTTGTCATCTATCTTAATATCCGGCAGATCGTACAATACGTCCAGTAAAGACTGATAACCCCGAATTCTGATCTGCGCTTTGGTGACCAAAGCCACTGTTGCTGCAGCCATTTCAAGTTCCTCCGATGCTTTGCTAACTGTTGTCACTTTTATACTCAACAATTCTTTCAGACTGAGATTTTCCAATGCATGTAAACTATCTGATTGAGCTGAACACACAGTATTACCAGCAGTCAGTATTAATACACACGCAATACAGATAATAGTGCCAATCATTTTCAAAATTCTTTCCATCTTTATTTTATTTTACTATAGTTCCTAGTGCAAGCAATTCGTTTGCAATTTTCAGATTTCGTTTAATTATATTTCCGGCGTTAAATTCAAGTTTTGTTTTGTTATCCTCTACCACAAAATTGATACATGAACCTTTTGAAGACATTCCTTTTTCTTCAGTTACAATTAAAATTGACAGACCTTCAGTCATCGCCAAAACCTTTTTCAGTGATGAACTCTTTGCTTCAGAGATGAAGAGAATATTACAAGCATATGTAGATTCGGATGACGAAAATGATTTGACAACAATTTTATGGCTGCCAAAGGATTTACCTTCCGTTACTTTTACAAGTTCTGCTTTTACCGCTGCATCCCCTAAAACACCTATAACAAAATCTGCACTGCTGATATATTCAGGCCAGTTCACATACTTAGTAAAATGATAAATTATATTTGCACGAACGGTATAGTCCACATCTTGGGCCA
>JAYUWA010000230.1:0-6058 GCA_043753795.1 Bacteroidota bacterium
TATACCTATCAAAAGACAACATTTGGTTTGGCTCTATCTTTGTATCTTTACTCAATAAATAAAATATTATGCTTCGTAAACTAATCTACATCTCTCTGGTCGCATTTTTACCGGGGTGTTCCAAAGGACAATTTAATTTGAATAATATCGGTAAAGAGATAGATAAAACTCTTAATCAGGGTGGCTTAACGAATCAGGAGATCATTGATGGATTGAAGCAAGCCCTATCAATTGGAAGTAACAATGCCGGAAGTACAGCTTCTAAGCCGGACGGATATTTTAAGAACAACATTATCAAAATTCCTTTCCCGCAGGAAGCAAAAAAAATGGAGAATCAGTTACGGTCATTGGGCATGAACAAAGCTGTTGATGATTTTATTTTGACGATGAACAGAGCTGCTGAAGAAGCAGCAAAACAAGCCGCTCCTATTTTTGTAGATGCTGTAAAGACAATGACAATAACAGATGGCGTTAATATTTTGAAAGGGAATGATTCTGCTGCAACTCACTATTTAAGAGGAAAGACATCCAATCCTTTGCATACGAAGTTCAAACCAATTATTAAATCAGCGATCCAAAAAGTGAATGTGACAAAATACTGGAATCCTTTGATCACCACCTACAATAAAATCCCGATGGTCGATAAAATGAATCCTGATCTCGAGGAATATATTACACAAAGAGCGTTGAATGGTTTATTCATTCTGGTAGCTCAGGAAGAAACAAAGATCAGAAAAGACCCGGCAGCAAGGGTAACGGATTTGTTGAAGAAGGTTTTTGCTAAACAGTAAACTAACGAATAGTGAATAACGAATAATGGCAATCTAGTAAGTACTTTCTAGATTGCCATTATTCGTTATTCGTTATTCACTATTCGCTATTGGTTAGTTTTAATAGCCGACAGAAATCTTATCTCCATCACTTTCCACAGGCCTGATGCTCATTACCGGAATTTTGGAGTGATTGATGATCTGTTGAGCAGCATTTCCCATAAAGATTCCTGAACCTTCCTGGTCGGTCATGATCATGATCATATCTGCATTCACTTGAGCAGCAAATTCAGTTATGGTTGCTGCAGTATTTTCAGTTTTAAAAACTTTTACGGTATAAGCGATTTCATGTTCTTCAAAGTAATCACGTACCTGATGGACCTTAACTTCAAATCTTCTTTGAAGGTCAACATCAGACATAGTCATCAGTCCGGCGATATGAATCACAGAATTGTAATGTCGTGCGATCTCAGCAGCATGCTTTACTTTTTGTCTTGATGCTTGCGAATTATCAACGGCAAAAACAATATTTTTGAATCCAACTTTCTTTGCATGTGCTTGAACTGAAATAACAGGACATGGTGCATTCATTACAACTTTGTAAGTGTTACTTCCAACTACGTATTCCTGAAAGCCACTGGAGCCATGGGTACCCATCACGATGATATCACAATCGGCATCTTCGGCCACGAAATTTATTTTTTTATAGATCTTTCCATTTTCTGTACGTGGAATAACCTTCATTCCACTATCGTGGTGTAATTTAACTGATAATTCTTTCAGCTTTTCACCGGCAGAAGATTTGATCTTTGTTTCAAATTCGCTCTGCGATTTTCCAAATGCAGAACTGATTGCAGAAGCAAAAGAAAATGACTCAACAACATGCAATAAAATGATCTCGGCTTTATGAAGCTTAGCCATAAAAACGGCATGCTCCAATGCTAGCTCTGCTGTTTCAGAAAAATCAAATGGAATAAGGATCCTACCGATTTTAAATTTTTTGCTCATGTGGTGTGTGATTTTTGGTTAGTACTGAAATACGGATGCTGTAGTGTCCTTTTTCTCTTTTGGTCTCACTGAAAGAACCGGAATTTCAGATTCGTTAATGAGTTGTTGCGCTGATGAACTGATGAACATTATGTCTGTCCAAGTTAACTCTTCTTGCGTCATGATCATTATCAAATCTGCTTTAATCTTCTTTGAATAACCAACAATTTCTTCGGAAATTTCACTTCCGTGTAAAAACTCGATTGTACAAGGAATATTGTGTTCTACGATGAATTCGTGAACTTGGTTCATTTGACGCTTCAATTTATTTACAATAAATTCATCATCAGTAGTAAGAACTGACACCAGATTGATAGTTGAACCAAACAATTTGGCGATTTCAATTGCTTTGTTGACTTTTTCTTTGGTTTCTTTCGTCAGATCGAGCGGTAAAACAATGTTTTTACAACCTGTCCTGTGTTTTTTGCCTTTTATAGTAATTACAGGACAAGGAGCTTCGCGTATTACACGTAAAGCATTGGAACCTATGAACTTCTTGAAGCCTACACTTCCATTTGTCCCCATAATGATAAAGGAACATTTCAGTTTTTTAGCAGCCTTCTGCACTTCCTCGTAAACCTTACCTTTTGCAGTGATCGTACTAACTGTTATTCCGGCTTCTTTTGAAGTTTCTTCTGCAAGCTTTTCAAGTGCTTTTTGGATTTTCTTATCCATTGTTTTATCTTCCTTGGCTGAAAAGAACGGCATCTGAAAAGATTCATCAATTACATTGATCAAGGTAAGATCTGCTTTTGTTAACCGAGCCAGGTTATAAGATTGCTTCAAAGCAATTTGTGATTGGTCAGAGAAATCAACAGGTACCAGAATGTGGTTTTTTAAAGTTGCCATAAGCAAAAAATTAGTTTTAATATTGTCGCAAATTTAATCGAATCATTAACATGAACAAAATACCCGAATCAGAACTTATCCTCAATTCAGATAACAGTGTTTATCATCTAAATCTTCTGCCTCATGAAATTGCAGATACAATTATCAATGTGGGTGACCCTGACCGCGTTGCAATGGTTTCTAAATTTTTTCAAACTATTGAAGTAAGAAAACAAAAGCGTGAATTCGTAACACATACAGGTGTATATAAAGGCAAGCGTATCACTGTTTTATCAACCGGTATCGGAACAGATAATATCGATATAGTTTACAATGAATTGGACGCGCTTGTCAATATTGATCTGGAGAAAAGAACGATTAAAGACAATCTTAGTTCTCTTAATCTGATACGAATCGGGACTTCAGGGTCACTGCAAAAAGATATTCCTGTTGACAGTTTCGTCTTCTCTAAATTCGGATTAGGACTGGATGGCTTGTTGAATTTTTACAAATTACCAAATGATGCTGAAGAAAAGTCAATTGTAGATGCCTTCCGAGTCCACTATCCGAATGAAGGAATCTTATCACTACCCTATCTTGCCCGGTGCTCATCGAAGCTTGAAGATAAATTGAGCACAGGAATGTTCAAAGGAATTACTGCAAGTTGTTCAGGATTCTATGCACCTCAGGGACGTATTCTCCGCTATGAACTTGCTCGGCCTAACTTTATCGATACGTTACACTCGTTTAACTCCGGTACCAATAGGATAACCAATTTTGAAATGGAAACAGGCGCGATGTATGGATTGGCAAAAATTCTTGGTCACCATTGCTGCTCCATCAATGCAATTGTTGCAAACAGGATCACCAACGAACATACTCATAAAGGAGAAGATACTATGAATAGGATGATTGAGACGGTGCTTGATCGAATTGCTTTGCTTTGAATAAAATTATGAATAATGGCAGAGGAAATGAAAGTGTATTCTCTGAATCTATTAAACACAGAGGGCACTAATCCCGATTGCTATCGGGACACGATTAGAACACGGAAATAGTTATGTTTAATTTTTGTGGAGATAGTTTAATGGATTTTTTAAAAACACAAAGGTCACTAAGTTCACGAGGAGATCACGGAAATAACTATGCTTAGTTATTGTTTGATGAACGATTTGCTGACTGTGGTACCTGAAATGTTAAACAACTTGATCAGGTATTTTCCGGTTGCTAAGTTTTTTATGTCAACTGAAGTTTCAGAACTAGTGAGGGAACCTGTGGCTACAACTTTTGAAAGAGTATTGTAGATCTTATAATCAGACTTTTCGCCATTCGTTGAAATGATAATTTTATCGGATGCCGGATTTGGATAAACTTCTAACAGAGTTTCGTAAACATCATTTATACCTGCACCAATTGGTACAAGTTTAACATGAATCGTATCCAATACACCATTTGCCAGATTGAAATTCCATGATTGCGAAACATATCCGGCTTTTGAAAATGAAACTGTGTATATTCCTGCATCAGCATATCCTGTATGGAATTCGCCAAGTGGATTTGTAAGTGTTCTTATGCCAATTCCCTGAATGACGACATCTACCCCATTTAAAGATATTCCTGTCACTGAATCGATGACCGTTCCTTCAAGATAGCATGCACGCTGATACGTTGGTGCAAAAATGTAAAAGATGCCCGTCATATCGGTAGCAAGAATATTTCCTGAAGTTGTATAAGGATCAGCATCCCAGCAGAGATAACCGCCGGTTTGATGGTTTGCAATTTCCACAAGGTTTCCCGGACGGAAGGCATCAACAATAGTTAACTGACTACCATAACTTGGACAGATCAGGTAATCATTCAGAACGCGGACATTATGGACTTCATTCAAAGAAAAATTTCCGTTGAAAAAAGTATCCAATAATGAGATGTTCCCGAGATCGGAAATATCAAAACTTGCCAAGGGTTCAGCAGCTTTTTCATCAGCAGCAAAAATTGTATTGCCGTCATCACTTAACCACGTATTGTGATTAAATAGTCCGGGAGTCAATTGAGTTGCTTCTAATATCGGTGCTGATTGATTCGTAATATCGTAAATTGAAAACTGTCCGTTATAAATATCGCTTGTGTAGATGAAATTGTCACGGACATAAGAGTCATGACAGTAATTATTATTGATCGAGCCGTTAAATACCGGATTCCACGGATCAGATACATTTAGAAAAAGTACTCCACCACCCAGCGAACTGACACTGTGACCATTTACGTAAACAGTTTCGCCATCAACAGTAACTGTATGTGCAGTGGTTAGCTGATTTGCAATTACTCCATCACCCGTATAAAATTTAGTTGGAGCACTGTCAGGCAAATAACGCAGATCAATTATTTGCAATCCGTTCAGGATATTGTTTGTATCAAAGCCTTCACTTACAGCATAAGCATAATCACCCAACACTTTTACTTCGTGCCAGATACTTGAAACACCGGGAAATTGCATGAGCAAATTTGCATCTGTTGGATCTGTGATATCTATAATGCAAACTCCTTCTGATGCTCCGACAAGTGCATATTCTGATCCACTTGCATGTGTGTAATGCCACACACCAGCCAGAGTTTGACCAATATTGAGCGTATCGAGAATTGTCAGGTTCTTTGGTCCCTGGGCTTTTGAAGGAAAACCTGTAAGTAGGATCCCAACAAATAATGGAATGAGAAGAAAATATTTTTTCATTTAGATTAGTTGATAACGAATTTACCTCTTGAAATAACAGTAGATTTAACAGAGATGCTATACTGATAAATTCCTGCAGCTAATGTACCTCTGTTGATGTCAGCAGTATTTCCGAAGAAGCTGCTTTCGGAAACTATTGCCCCGGCGATATCAGTGATCACTAAAGTATGCTTATCATTTCCTGCGTTTTCAAGACTGATCATTGCATTCTGAGTAAACGGATTTGGATACACAGTTGAAGCTTCCATTCCCGGAATTTCGTTTACACCAACAATCAGATCATAGCGGAGAACTGAATTGTCACGTTGTGAATTATTAGTTCCTTCAGTATAACCACAAATCCAGAATGAATTTCCACGGATGGCTATAGCATTTGGTGAATCATCCGTTCCATTTGGTCCATCATAATTTGAAATATCAAGTTGAGTTCCTGCAGTACTATAAACAAGGGTTAACCAGTTTTTGTTGATACGGCCACCACTTGAATCGTTCTCTGATGTGCCGGTAACATATATATCGCCATTCGGAGAAACAATCAAGTCAGCAGGTTCATCATCCTGATTGATCGGAGAATCATATTGCGGAGGAGTTGCCCATAGAGGATTTAGATCGTTATCAAATTTCATAGTAAGAATGTTGAAATTGCTGATCAAAGGATTCGGATCTTCATCTTTTCGGAATGCAA
>JAYUWA010000231.1:0-6031 GCA_043753795.1 Bacteroidota bacterium
AAAAGACACCGGTTCATTTTTTCATTACCTGAAATAAATTCAGTCAAAGTAAAATTGTCGCCCGGCTTTGCATCGAAACTGGAAGCCTTAAATGATCCACGGCTATTATACACATATGATACCCATATTATTTCTTCCGTTCGTCTTACTTATATCAATACAAATCAAAATATAACTACAACCAGAAATTTTATTTTCTTCAGAATTAATAATGAGTATGCACCGAAGCTTTTCAGCAGCGATTTGAAACCTGCTGAATTTTTCAAAATTGATTTTGATTTTAGTTATCATCATGCAGTAAATAGTTTCAACAACATTGTCTTCCGAATTGCTTCAGGTGTCGGACTGCCTTTTGGTGAAAGTTCAGCGCTGCCTTTTGAAAAAAGTTTCTTTGCAGGTGGAGCAAATAGTATCAGAGCATGGAGTGCACGGACACTTGGTCCGGGATCATATAAGAATACGGTTAACATAGAACAAAGTGGCGATATAAAAGTTGAAGCGAATGTTGAGTATCGTTCAGAGATCCTGAAACTTTCGAATGGAATTATAATTGAAGCAGCAACATTTGTAGATGCAGGAAATGTATGGACAAGAAACGAAGACATCAGTCGACCAAATGGAAAGTTTGAACTTCAGCATATGGTAGAAGAATTAGGTATTGGCGGTGGTTTTGGTTTCCGTTTTAACTTTTCTTTCTTCATCCTTCGTCTGGATGCAGCCGTAAAACTTCGTGACCCTTCACTGGATGTAACCAAACGCTGGGTATATCCCGGACAGAAGTTTGGGATTAGTGATGTTACATTTAATCTGGCTATTGGTTACCCTTTTTAATTCTGTGTAATCCATTTACACTTTATCCCGCTAAACCTTATCCCGGTAATCACATTAATCCATTAAAAATCCCGGTCAAAAATCCCGGTTAAAAATCCCGGTCTTTTTTGTAGCTTTGGGACCTCAAATAATTAAAATATGTCCTATTCAAAAATAACTGAACTTCTTGGCGCAGGAGCTGACCACCTTTTAAATCATACATGTAAGACAATATCAAAAGATCTGATCCATCTTCCCGGACCTGATTTCACTGATCGTATTTTTCTAAATTCAAATCGTTCCAATCAGGTTATCCGAAGTATAAATCAATTGTACAATCACGGTCGTTTATCAGGAAGTGGTTATATGTCAATTTTGCCTGTTGATCAGGGAATAGAACATTCAGCCGGAGCATCCTTTGCACCAAATCCGATTTATTTTGATCCGGAAAACATTGTGAAGCTAAGTATCGAAGGCGGATGTAATGCAGTTGCTTCGACCTTTGGAGTGTTGGGAATTGTATCAAGAAAATACGCGCACAAAATTCCTTTCATTGTAAAGATCAATCACAATGAATTTTTAAGTTATCCGAATGCTTATGATCAGATCATGTTCGGTACAATAAAAGATGCATGGAATATGGGTGCAGTTGCAGTTGGTGCAACAATTTATTTTGGTAGTGAAGAATCTAAACGTCAGATCGTCGAAGTGAGTAAAGCATTTGAATATGCACATGAGCTAGGAATGGCAACAATACTCTGGTGTTACACGAGAAACAATGGATTTAAAAAAGATGGTGTAGATTACCATACTTCTGCGGATCTTACCGGACAGGCAAATCATCTTGGAGTAACGATTCAGGCCGATATCATTAAACAGAAATTGCCAACTAATAATGGTGGTTATACATCGATCAACTTTGGTAAAACACATCCAAAAGTATACAGTGAATTAACAACTGAACATCCAATAGATCTTTGCCGGTATCAGGTCATCAATTGTTATTCAGGAAGAGCCGGATTGATCAATTCAGGCGGTGAATCAAAAGGCGCTACTGATCTTTCAGAAGCGATCACAACGGCAGTAATAAATAAACGAGCGGGCGGACAAGGTTTGATCTCCGGCAGAAAAGCATTCCAGAAACCGATGAAAGACGGTGCTGCATTGTTGCAGATGATTCAGGATGTTTATTTGGAAGAGAAGGTTACGATTGCATAAATGATCAAAGTTCAAAGTTCAAAGTTCAAAGTTCAAAGTTAGCTTCGTAGCTTACTACAAAGCCAACTTTGAACTTTGAACTTTGAACCTTGAACCTTGAACTAAAAAAAAGACATATGAGTTGGTTCAAACGAATAAAAGAAGGTATCACAACTTCCACTAAAGAGAAGAAAGAAACTCCGGAAGGATTATGGCATAAGTGTACTTCATGCAAGCATATTGTTCCTATGAAAGATCATGCTTCAAGAATGTATGTTTGTGAGAAATGTGGATATCACGACAGAATTAATTCGCAGGAATATTTTGAGATTCTCCTTGATGAAGATGACGATGCGATTGAGTTGAACGAAAATCTGAGCTCAGGTGATCCGTTGAATTTTGTCGATACAAAAAAGTATACAGACAGAAACCGTGAATCACAAAAGAAGACCGGATTGAAAGATGCTATTCGTACCGTTACAGGAAAAATTCATGGCGAAGGAGTTGTAATTGCTTGTATGGACTTTTCATTTATCGGTGGTTCTATGGGATCGGTTGTCGGCGAAAAAATTTCCCGATCGATCGATTATTGCCTTGAACATAAATTACCGCTGATCATTATTTCCAAATCAGGTGGAGCACGGATGATGGAAGCTGCCTATTCGTTAATGCAAATGGCAAAGACCTCAGCAAAACTCACCCGCTTGGCAGATGCCGGCTTACCTTATATTTCTTTACTTACTGACCCAACAACAGGTGGAGTAACTGCATCATATGCTATGTTAGGAGACATGAACATCTCCGAGCCCGGCGCACTGATCGGCTTTGCCGGACCACGTGTTGTAAAAGAAACGATCGGAAAAGACCTCCCAAAAGGCTTCCAGACTGCAGAATTTGTCCTTGAACACGGTTTTTTGGACTTTATCGTCGACAGACGGGAGTTGAAGGCTAAGTTGGGGCAGGTTTTGGGGATGCTGCGGAATTAGACATCGCTTAAGGTCAAGGGTCAAAGGTCAAAGGTCACTTCTTCGTAGGTGATCATATTAATTTGATTCAGAGTAAAATAACTAATTAATTACCATACCATTTCATCTCTTACCTCTGACATTTTACCAAAAAATCAACCTGGATCCATTGATTCAGCGGAAAAAACCTGAATAACTTCCGTACAGGGTGACCTATGACCCTTGACCTTTGACCTTTTTCCCCTAAAAGGCAATGACAATAAATTATAGAATTCCCTCCCATTTGTTCAAAAAAACCTTGCAGATAATAATATAAATAGTAAATTTGCACCTCATTTTAAAAGAAATAAGTCATTACCAATGAAATTAACGTCAGAAGGAAAAAAGGAAATTTTCAAAAAATTTGGTGGTTCTGAAACAAATACGGGATCAGCTGAAGGTCAAATCGCAATGTTTACAGAGCGTATTACTTTTATGACCGGTCACCTACAGGTTAAGAAAAAAGATTTCGCAACACAGCGTTCACTAATCCGTTTAGTTGGAAAGCGTCGTAGCATCTTAGACTATCTTCAGAAAAATGATATCGAGCGGTATCGTAAGATCATCGCTGACTTGAAGATCAGAAAATAATATTGAAAAAATAAAATTAATAATGGAAAGGCAATTCTTGGGATTGCCTTTTTTAATTTGTAATTAATCAAGCTGCAAAATGTCAAAAGGAATCGTAAAAGAATTAGATCTCGGAAACGGCCGAAAAATTACCGTTGAAACAGGACGTCTGGCTAAACAAGCCGACGGCTCCGTAGTAGTTCGTTGCGGAAACGCAATGTTGTTAGCAACAGTAGTATCTTCTAAAGATGCAAAAGAAGGAATTGATTTCCTTCCACTCTCTGTTGATTACACTGAAAAATTTTCATCAGTAGGACGTTTTCCCGGTGGATTTCTCAAAAGAGAAAGCCGCATGTCTGAATATGAAATCTTAACAAGTCGTTTGGTAGATCGTGCACTTCGCCCGATGTTCCCAAGCGATTACCACTCCGACACACAAGTGATGATCACTTTGATCTCAGGTGATGTAGATGTACAAACAGATGCAATGGCAGGTTTTGCTGCATCATGTGCAATAACCATTTCTGATATTCCATTCAACGGTCCGATCTCTGAAGTTCGTGTTGCACGTATTGATGGAAATTTCATTATCAATCCTTCAACAACAGAAATCACGAAAGCAGACATCGACATGATTGTTGCCGGTAATCATGATAGTATCCTAATGGTGGAAGGTGAAATGCAGGAAGTAAGTGAAATGGAAATGCTGGATGCAATTCGTTTTGCTCACGAAGCGATCAAACTACAATGTCAATTTCAGGTTGAATTCCGTGAACTTTGTGGAAAAAAAGAAAAGCGTGAATATTCTCATGAATTGAGTGATGAAGCATTAAATAATCAGATCGCAAAATATTGTTACGATAAAGCTTATGCACTGGCAAAAAGCGGAAATCCGGATAAGCATGCACGCTCTGCTGCATTCAAAGCATTGCATGATGAATTCAAAGCAACACTTCCTGCAGAAGAACAATTATTAAAAGCAGGACTTATAAAAAAATATTTCCACGATGTGGAAAGTGATGCAATGCGTAATTGCATTTTAGCAGAGGGAATTCGACTCGATGGTCGTAAAGGAACTGATATCCGTCCGATCTGGTCGGAAGTTGATTACCTTCCTTCTACTCACGGTTCAGCGATCTTCACTCGTGGAGAAACTCAATCATTGACAAGTGTTACACTTGGAAGCAAGTTGGATGAGCAGATGATTGACACTCCAAACAAAGAAGGTTCAACAAAATTCATGTTACACTATAACTTCCCCGGATTTTCTACTGGTGAAGTAAAGCCAAACCGTGCTCCGGCTCGTCGTGAGATCGGTCATGGAAACCTTGCAATGCGTTCTTTGAAAATGGTTCTTCCGGCAGATTCTGAATGTCCGTATACAATAAGAGTTGTATCCGATATCCTTGAATCAAATGGTTCATCATCGATGGCAACTGTTTGCGCAGGTACGTTAGCTTTGATGGATGCCGGTGTTCAGATCCGCAAACCGGTTTCCGGAATTGCAATGGGATTGATCACTGATGGTAAAGGTCGTTTTGCGGTGTTGAGTGATATCCTTGGTGATGAAGATCATTTAGGTGATATGGATTTCAAAGTTACCGGAACAGATAAAGGAATTTGTGCTTGTCAGATGGATCTTAAGATTCAAGGCTTGCCAATGGACATCATGGTTCAAGCATTGAATCAGGCGAAAGATGGTCGTTTACATATTTTAAACGAGATCAAGAAAACACTTTCTGAACCACGTGCAGATTACAAAGCTCATGCTCCTCGTATTGAAAGATTGATCATTGCAAAAGAATATATCGGTGCGGTAATCGGACCTGGTGGAAAGATCATTCAGGAAATGCAACGTGAAACCAATACTACTATCTCAATTGAAGAAGTGAACAATGAAGGTATCATTGAAATTGCTTCAGTTGATAAAGCAGGTATCGAAGCAGCAAAAGCGCGTATCCGTGCGATCACTGCAACACCGGAAGTTGGTGAAGTTTACGAAGGCAAGGTGAAGAACATTATGGAATTCGGTGCATTTGTTGAATTCATGCCGGGTAAAGACGGACTTCTTCACATTTCTGAGATCAGTTGGAACAGAATTGATAAAATGGACGGAGTTTTCACTGAAGGCGAAAAAATCAAAGTGAAATTGATCGAAGTCGATAAAAAGACAGGAAAATTCAGACTATCAAAGAAAGTGTTGGATCCACGTCCGGAAGGAATGGCAGAATCAACACCGGGACAGTCTGGTGGTGGTGGCGGAGAACGCAGACCGCAACGTCGTCAACCAAATTAGTAAATGGTAAGTAGTAAATAGCACTGCTTACCTAAGTACAGATATTATACTTAAAAGGAGCAATTTCTTGAAATTGCTCCTTTTTTTATTCATATAATCAAGGTAAATACTTGAAATTAAAAATGTGATGGGGCAGCCTGAAGAGCGGCGCTAC
>JAYUWA010000232.1:0-1915 GCA_043753795.1 Bacteroidota bacterium
CACTTGATATCTCAGATGATGTATGGATCTCCAAGATCTTGCATAAGATGGGAGATGCTATAATTCTTTCAGACGACAATGGAGTCATACTTAATATGAATGCTGTCGCAGAAGATCTCACAGGTTGGAAATTAAATCAGTCGCAAGGTAAGCCTATTGAGAATATTTTTAATGCTATTCATGAAGGTATTTCATTTCCTGTTCAAAAGCTCGTATTAGAAGCATTGAATGAAAAACGCGCAATCGCTCTTCCAAATCATACTGTATTACTTAAAAAAAGCGGAGCTCAGTTTATAATCTCAAATAGTGCCATTCCAATTCTTGATGAACAATCCAATGTTTCCGGAGTTGCACTAGTATTCCGAGATGTGACAGAGCAGTCGATCATTAAGAAAAAACTTAACGAAAGTGAAGGTTTATTAAAAGGCATTTTAGAAAATACCAGTATGATCGTTTATATCAAAGATCTTGCTGGGCGGTATTTATTTATAAACCGCCAGAAAGAAAAGGTCTATAATATTGATGCATCACAGCTAATTGGAAAATATTCAACTGAACACTTAAAGAAAGAAGCTGATATTCAAAGTGAGCAAACACATTTTCAAGTCGTTCGAGAAAACAAGCAGATAGAACTAGAACAAAAGATAAAGCATGCAGATGGTTCAATTCATTACTACCACACATCTAAATTTCCGCTCTATGATGAAGAGAATAAAATGTATGCAGTATGCGTTGTATCTACAGACATAACAGAAAGTAAAAAGAACATAGAAATGAAAGAGATGCTTCTTTCAAAAGAAATAGTCCTGAAAAGCGAGCTCAGGTATGATGTTCTGACAGAAAACATGCCTAATATGTTCTTTTCCCTAGACAGAAAATACAGACACACTAGTTTTAATAAAGCATGTGAAAAATTTACAGGCAAAAAAGCTGAAGATGTAATCGGTAAAACAATTGAAGAGGTATATATAAACAACAGTTCCCTATTTTTACCGGAGTACAAAGTTGTAATGAAAACAGGCAAAGCAAAAAATTTCATTACTACATTTAACATTGGTGAAGAAGCTTATGTTTATAAAGTAAATATTTATCCTACGGAAAACGGTATTTCAGTTTTGATGACAGACCTGACAAAGCAAAAGGAGTCTGAAAAAAACACACTTGAAATGGTATCCAGACTAGAAACGAAGAACAAAGAACTTCGTCAGTTTGCTTATGCAGTTTCGCATGATCTCCGTGCTCCAATTGCAAGGGTTCTTGGCTTGATCTCTTTGTCAAGGAATGATCCCGGATTTATCATTAACGACAAGACCATTTTAGAAAATGTAGCAATAGAAATAAGCAATCTGGATAATGTTGTAAAAGACATTAACAATGCCATTTCAATCAGAGATGAGGCGAAACAAAAGTCAATTATTGAACTTGAAAACGAACTTGAGCTTATAAGAAAAGTACTTGAAAACGAAATAAAAGAAACGAATGCCGAGATCACTTATGATTTTTCTGAACAGCCTGCTATTTCAAGTGTTAAAAGTTACATCTATAGTATTCTTTACAATCTTATTTCGAATGCGCTTAAATACAGATCGAAATCCAGGCCCCTTAAAATTCATGTCAAAACGAAGTTGGAAGATGGAATGATTGTCCTTTCAGTAAACGATAATGGAATGGGAATTGATTTATCCAGAAACGGAGAGAAAATTTTTGGTTTATACAATAGATTCCATGGAAAAAGCATTGATGGCAAAGGAATAGGTTTGAATTTAGTTAAAGTACAGGCTGAATCTTTGGGTGGAAAAGCAGAAGTAGAAAGTGAAGTTAATGTAGGGAGTACTTTTAAAATTCACTTCCCTCTAGAATAATGTTAAAATGAACCTTCCTATCAAAATTCTCTTACTTGATGATGATCCAATCT
>JAYUWA010000233.1:0-6029 GCA_043753795.1 Bacteroidota bacterium
ACAAAAAGTGGGGGCTTGCTATAAATTTATACTGCGAACAGTTGATTTAAAATATAATTTTCAACTTAAATTGTAAAGTTTGATTTTTATCGGACAGTAGTGGGTTACAGGTTTCAGGTTAGGCAACTTTTCCCTACGAAGCAACCTGAAAACCTGCAACCTGCAAACCTTCAACGATTATAAAGAGCCCACTTACTTTCCGCCCAGCCTTGCCCATCCCCAAATGTCCATTATATTTGCCAATCTCTATGAAAGTTTTATTTATCGCCCCATATCCAACCGCAGAAGCTCCAAGTCAGCGATTCAGATATGAGCAATATTTTTCATTGATGGAAAAGGAGGGTATAGCTTATGATACGTCTACCTTTATTGACAAAAAAGCATGGGCAATACTTTACAAGCCAGGACATTTTTTTGACAAATTTTCAGCGCTGGTCAGAGGGTACTTTCGAAGAATAGGAAATATTTTTTCGTTGAGTACGTACGACGTTGTTTTCATTCACAGAGAAGCATCTCCTTTTGGTCCTCCGGTTTTTGAATGGCTGATCACCAAGGTTTTTAAGAAATACACGATATTTGATTTCGATGATGCTATCTGGATTCCCAATGCTTCAGAAAGTAACAGTAAGCTGACCATGTCTTTCAAGCGATTTCATAATACTGCTGATATTTGTAAATGGGTCAATGTAGTTTCAGTTGGAAATAAATACCTGGCTGAATATGCAAGCCAATTCAATGCGAGCATTGTTATTAATCCGACGACCATTGAGACTGACGACCATCATAATGTTATAAAACAACATGACAATCCGGTATTTGTAATCGGCTGGACAGGTTCCCATTCAACTTTAAAGTATCTGAATGAAATTTATCCTATACTCGAGCGATTAGAAAAGAAATACACTTTTGAGTTTCATGTTATAGCAGATGTACCACCGAAATTTTCGCTCAATTCACTAAGATTTGTGAAATGGAATAAAGAAAGTGAGATCGATGATCTGCTGAAATTCAATATTGGTATAATGCCTTTACCCGACGATATCTGGTCAAAGGGAAAATGTGGCTTCAAGGCTTTGCAATACATGGCGCTGGGAATTCCTGCAATTGTTTCCAACGTAGGTGTCAATGCAGAAATAGTTGATCACAACATCAACGGCTTTGTGTGCAATCAGCCCGGTGATTGGGAAAAGTACCTCGAGATGTCAATTACAGATCCCAAAAAAGTCGAAGAACTTAGTTTACATACACGATCAAAGATCGTTGACAATTATTCAGTTAAGTCCAATAGCCGAAATTTTTTGAACCTCATTAAAGGCATTATAAAGAAGTAAAAAACCGAAGACCTCTGCGCCAATTGACCTCTGACCTTTTACCCTTGACCCTTGACCTTTTTCCCTTAGCCCCAGCCCAGCTTCCCTGTCAACAAAAACCCCTACCTGAATCCATCCCCGTGACTAAATTTTGGTATCTTACCGCCCGAAAAAGAAACTAAAATGGAAATGACTGATTCTCAAGTGAAAAGCATTGCTCTTACTGATAAACACGTAGCATTGGGAGCGAAAATGGTTCCGTTTGCAGGTTATTTAATGCCGGTTTCCTATGCAGGAATTAATATTGAACACGAAACTGTACGGAATGACGTCGGTGTTTTTGATGTTTCTCATATGGGTGAATTCATTTTAAAAGGTGAAAATGCGCTAGATTTGATTCAACGTGTAACTAGCAACGATGCTGCAAAATTGACGGATGGAAAAGTTCAATATAGCTGTTTCCCTAATGGAAAGGGTGGAATTGTTGATGACCTTCTGGTTTATCGCATCGACGATAAAACGTATATGCTTGTTGTAAATGCATCAAACATAGATAAGGATTGGAATTGGCTTCAGAAGAACAACACGAAAAATGTTGAAATGCATAACATCTCTGACAAGACCTCTTTATTTGCAGTTCAGGGTCCGATGGCAGCAAAGGCATTGCAATCATTGACAGATATGGATCTTGCGAATATGGAATATTACACTTTCAGTAAAGGAGTATTTGCAGGAGAAAAAAATGTTCTGGTTTCAGCAACTGGTTATACAGGTGCAGGCGGATTTGAAATTTATTGTGAAAATCATCAGGCAGAAAAGATCTGGGATGCAATTTTCGAGGCAGGAAAGCCATTCAATATTCAGCCCATTGGTTTAGGTGCTCGTGATACCTTGCGACTGGAAATGGGTTTCTGTCTATATGGAAATGATATCGATGATACAACTTCACCGATTGAAGCCGGCTTAGGATGGATCACAAAGTTTACAAAAGAATTTACGGATAGTGAATTGCTTAAAGAGCAAAAGGAGCAGGGTGTTACAAGAAAGCTGGTTGGATTTGAAATGATCGATCGGGGTATTCCGCGTCACGATTATATAGTTATGGATGCTGCCGGTAATACAATTGGAAAAGTTACCAGTGGTACACAATCACCATCGTTACAGAAGGCAATTGGAATGGCATATGTAAAACCTGAATTTTCCAAAGAAGGCAGTGAGATTTTCATCAATATTCGTGATAAGTCGATAAAAGCAAAAGTTGTGAAAGCGCCGTTTTATAAGAAATAATTTTTATTTTCACTCTTGAATTAACCTTATGACGAAGTTATCGATTGACGCATGTTTTTCTCCGCATCTCTATCCGGTGTATGAAACTCCTGATAGTATTGTAGTGATAATAGATATTTTCCGTGCTACATCCGCGATTTGTACAGCCTTTGAATTTGGAGTTGAGAAAATGATTCCTGTTGCTACAGTCGATGAAGCACGTCAATGGAAAGCAAAAGGTTATTTGGTAGGAGCGGAACGTGATGCAATTCCTGTCGAAGGATTTGATTTTGGAAATTCTCCATACAGTTATATGGGCGATGATGTAAAAGGTAAAACGATCGTCATCACTACAACTAACGGCACGCAGGCAATTGAAGCGGCAAAAAATGCACATAAAGTTGTTGTGGGTTCTTTCCTCAACATCAATGCACTTTGTGAATGGCTTGTAAGTGAAAAGAAAAATATTCTGTTGCTCTGCTCAGGCTGGAAAAATAAATTCAATCTGGAAGATGCCCTTTTCGCCGGTGCTGCAACAGAGCTATTGACTCAATTAAGTGAAGAATTCAAATTAGGCGATGCGTGTCTGGCTTTGAAATTCCTCTATCAGCAAGCTGAACAGGATCCGATCAAGTTTCTGGCACATGCTTCACATAAAGAACGTCTGGCACGACTGAATTTGAAAAAAGACATTAAGTATTGCCTGACTCCGAATCAAACTCAGGTCATTCCGATTTTGAAGGATGGAGCTTTGGTAAAGTTGATGAAAGAGAATGTGGTAATGGCGAGGTTTGAGGTTTAACTTGAATTTGCTGTTTGCAGGTTACAGGTTTCAGGTATGCTAATAGGCGACTGATTTCATTGATGAAATATTTTTTTAGACAAGGTATTCGTGCAGATAGAACATAAAGCCTTATTCCTGTTTCCCGCTACAATGAATTCAAGTTTCACATAATTGGTAAAGTCATTTCAGGAAGTTGTTATGTGATCGGTTGGTTCACGCCATTTTATTTTGCCGGAAGTCTGGAAAGTGGAAACGTCTGCGAATATTTTCGAATGATGCATTATTTTCATGAAATAGAAATTACTGAGCATGACGAAATTCTCTATGAAATGGGAATAAAAGAAAAGGAACATGAGATCTATTTTCTCAGTAAAATTGAAAACAGTAAAATGCTTCCTTTTTTTGAAAAAATATTTTCCTGGGGGCGCAAGAGTAAAAACGATGTTGACTTGAATAAAAAGTATCCGGTGAGTGAATCGGAGATTTATTGCAGGAAGTAATCTTTCAAAGAAAATTTACACAGTTAGTCAGTATGGTTGGCCATTAAATTAATAAAAACTATAAAAGAATCAGAATTGGAAGTAAAAAAAAACTTTTATAAATATATGTTTTACCGGATTACTAATTCACGTTTTACAAAGGAAAGTGGGCAAGGAAATACCGGAATTGCATTTGTTACATTAAGCCAAACAATGATTTTCATTGATATTTTAATATTAATAATTAATTTATTGTTTGAAAACCCGCTTAGAGCTAAGATTTTTAATATTGGAAGAATTCCTATAGTGATTGGTTATTTTTTACTTACATATTATAATTATAAGAAGTACTACAATACGAATGAAATTTTAAGCAAGCAATGGAATAATGAAGATAGAGTTACAAGAAATAGAAATTTGATATTTATTGTACTAGCCATATTGCTGCCTATTTTACTTCCGATACTTTATTCCTTTAAATGGTAATTTTCATCATTAGAATCATAGTTTTGGTCATCTTTTATTGTTCATTCGTAAAAAAACGAAAGAAAAGTTCACAATTTGTGAACTTTTAACTATTTTTGTTGTATATTTATATGAAAGTACATCTCCTTGTAAAGCAAACAATCGAAGATTATTCTGCAAAGAACCCTCAATCCAGAATACCTTTTAGAATTTGGCTTTATGATAAAATTTGTTTTGATAGAAAACAATATACTATAAGTGATTATTAGTCGCACAAATTAAATAAATAAGAGATGCCTGTTTTAAAATATAAGGTGATAAAATCAAAAAATCAATACCTTGAATATTGTACAAAATTGGCTGTACTACTTCTTAAGAAATCGAAAGAGAAAGCGATAAAAGAAGAAATTGAACTTCTAAGTGTTTTAATTGGAATATGGGATAAAGAGCACAATTCTTTTGAAGATAGCGATCCAATAGAATTACTTCGAGGTTTAATGAATGAAAAGAAATTAAAATCAAAGGATCTCGCACAAGAACTAAACGTAAGTCCCGGATTAATATCAGATATTCTAAATTATAAAAAAGGAATTTCAAAAGAAATGATTAGAGCATTTTCGGACTTTTTCAAAGTTTCTCAGGAAGCTTTTAACAGAGTTTATAATTTAAAATCTCCTTATAATTCCAAATTAAAAAATGCAAGCGTAATGAATACTGAAAAAGAATTAGCATAGCAAAATACTGATGAAGGGAATTTTTGCAGATCTAATTAGTGATAATCTTCCTGACCCTCTGTATTGTTTAATTCATCTTCAACTACAACATTATTCAATACCGGCATCCCAGCCTCAACCCACGCCGAATACCACACCGATGCAACATCAATGATTGAAGCCTGTAACCGTCGTTCAACTTGTCCGTTCAACATCTGATGAAATCGTTCTGAGAAGTCGTAGCTGTAAACCTGAATAGTAGTAGCGCCTCTCTGCTCGTAAGAATATTTTTTATCGCTGCCTGTATTTTCTGTCAGCAGTTTTTCAAATGCAATAACGGAATCAAGAGCAGCATAGCTGTCATGTACAGCCGACCAGATGAATGGCTGGATCTTATCGATGTACTGGCATCTCCCGATAAAGTAATCGTAATTAGAAGCATACAGTTCCGGCAATCGTGATTCCCACAATCCATGAATACCATGCTGATTGGTCATTTGTCCGTTGTAATTTTCTGTGCAATGTAGAGGCACATGCAGATCTGCAATGTAATGTCCGATATTGGCTGAGTAGTAGAGAATAGCATCGGGATCATTTTTCCTGAATGCTTCCACAAGCCGATAGTACATTTTGTTTACGTACCACGGCCCGATGCCATATGCCTGCAAAGTATCTTCAGTGAATTTTTCTACAGCATCTTTCCAGTAAACCGGAAGTGTGTCAAACGGATTTTCACCGTAATGATCAGCATCAATAAAATGCCGCGGTGCTTCTGCCGGATCAGAATGCCGGCGCTTATCAGCATCCACAGAATGATTGATGAGATAATCGATATTCGATTTATAGAATCCAAACATCTCATTTGGCAAAGCGAAGCAAGCAAATTTATTTACAGCACGGTGGCCGTAAAAGCCCCAGGCGTTGCATTCAAAGCATGTATTTACAAATAGTAAAGTCAACAAGATCCATTTCATCTTACAAAGATGAACTTAGCATTGTTGGTTAACAACCA
>JAYUWA010000234.1:0-1911 GCA_043753795.1 Bacteroidota bacterium
CCGAATCGTTTTTCCCCTTGTGCATTTTTGTTGGCGTACATGGTCATCCTGAAAGGACCTTTTCGTTTTCTAAGGCACACATTTTCATTTTTGAATTAATATTTTATTTAGTATCAATTAAAAATCAATTTTTTGTAGCTAGGATTTATTGTCAAATGAAATTAGTTTTATCGGATATTAGTAATAATGAATAATGGCTTCGTTCACACCTACGAAGTCATTTTTTTCTTTTTGCTTTAAACTTTATTTTTTTACGTTATAAATTTTCATTTTTCACTTTACTCCCCCCACATCCTCACCCAAAGCGACCTCAAAGCCTTTCTTCCTGACCCTTCAATTCTCCCGCGTTGAATGACGAGATCGTTGTTTGCATTTTCACCAAGCATAAAACGGAAAACGAAATTGGCTTCGTAATTTTCCCAACCGGAGATCTGACCAAAGCGTATGTCATTGAAATAAATTTCACCGTTACTTGAATCGATAACATAGTAGCCTTTTGCAAAACGTTTTAGTTTTTCTAAGCTTTCATCTTCAGGAATATTTTTTAAGATGTCTTCATTTTTTGCATGATAAATAAATTTGACATCATCTGTTTTGTCGAATATGGATTTGTAGCCTGTATAAAATCCGCTATCCGTTTTTGCCACGAGATACCAGAGAAAATTATTCAGCGGAGTTGGAGTGGTGAAGTAATCTGACGTTTTCAGTTGCTGTTTTACCAATTGCTTTTCTGTATTATAATGAATGTAAATTTTATCACCAACAGCCATAACCAGATACAAACCACAAATTATAAATGCACCTTTTGTCCACTTTTCTCTTGCAGGATTATCATTCTTTAAAATCAGTAATGCAATTGAAGAGACTATCAAAGCAATTGTAAAGAACGGATCTGCAACGAATAGTAAATTGAAACTTACACGTACGTGATGAAAAGGTTCCAACCAGCCGGTACCATAACACGTAAATGAATCTATTATAATATGTATGAAATTGCCTGAGCCGAAAATCAAGAGCCAGTCTTTGAATAGCATTGTAGAACTGCGGTAATATCTTGTAAAAATAAAGGCCAATAATGGACTAGCCAACAAAGCGAAAAGAATGGAATGGGTGAAACCTCTATGGGCAAGCAATGAATCGGCCTGATTCATATAAAGTGATGTAATTACGTCAATATCAGGGATATTGTTAGCTATAGCTCCCCACAGCATCGCTTTTTTACCAATTTTTTTTCCTGCTATTGCATCTCCAATACAAGCTCCTAAAACTGTGTGTGTCAACGAATCCATTCTTCTCTCCCTGTGTTAATTTGTTGACAAAAGTAGAGTTTAGAAAAGCATTAAAATGTAACTTCGCCAAAAATTTATCAAATGGAGGTAGGAAACAACAAAGTAGTGACTGTGACATATCAGCTTCACTCAAATTTGCCAACAACTGAAAAAGCACATGTGGAAACCGCAGATACAAGCAATCCACTTCGCTTTATTTATGGCGCAGGAATGATGATCCCGGGTTTTGAAAAAGGTCTTGAAGGAAAATCTGCTGGAGATGCCTTCGGTTTTACTATTAATCCGGAAGACGGTTATGGCGAAAATGATGCTTCAGCAATCATTGATCTTCCTATTGATATCTTCAAAGTAGACAATGTAATTGATATGAATTTATTGAAGATCGGAAATGTATTACCGATGAGTGATAATTCAGGAAATGTTCTGAATGGAAAAGTTGTTTCCTATGATGACAAAGCTGTAAAGATGGATTTCAATCACCCTCTTGCCGGACATGAATTACATTTCACAGGAGAAATTATCGAAGTGCGCGAAGCTAATGAAGAAGAAGTTTCTCATGGGCATGTGCATCATGGGGATGAGCATGGACATTAATAATTAAGGTTAAAGGTCAAAGTTCAAA
>JAYUWA010000235.1:0-1909 GCA_043753795.1 Bacteroidota bacterium
GATGAAAGCTAACAAGACAATTGGAAGTTTTCGTGTAATGAGTAGTGATCTATTCATGAGGTGAAATTAAATGCAAGATGAATCAGTATTATATTATTCATCAGTTCAATAATTATTTTTGGTTAAAGCAGTTTCTTTACAAACCCAGTTAAGAGTACGCAGTTCTTAATTGTAGAGAATGAGGAGTTTATAAACCAAAGATAAGTTTTGAACTTTGATTTAGCAAGTGGTTTTAAAGGTTTATTATTTAGTTAAATTTGCACCATATTATATCGATTATGAACAATTTTAAAAGTACTTCACTGCCCCTTGAAAATACAGGAAGCTTTGAAAAAACAATAATTTCATACATAGAAGGCCATAATTCACTCAAAAAATTATACGACTTTGAACCGGATCTGGAAGGTCTTAAAAAAAGAATCTCTGCCGGAAATAATAAAGTTCTCAACAGGGAGCTTCTGGTGAGTGTCATAGATACCCAATATCGATCTATTCCTCTCTCTGCTGAATCTCCGGTAAGAACAAACATTGATTCCCTTTCTGATGATTCTACCTTTTGTGTAACAACAGGTCATCAGCTAAATATTTTCAGCGGACCATTGTATGTGCTTTTCAAACTCATCTCAACAATAAATCTTGCTGAAAAACTTAAGGGAGAATTTCCTGAGAAAAATTTTGTTCCGGTGTACTGGATGGCTACGGAAGATCATGATATCGCAGAAATTAATAATGTTGCAATTTTTTCAAAAAAGTTTGAGTATGCTACAGATTACAAAGGTAAATCAGGTAAACTAAGACTTAACGAGTTTGATAACTTTAAATCTACTGTGTTTGAAGTTCTCGGCGATTCTGAATTTGCAAAAGAGATCATTCAGATTATTTCAAATGCATATACCGATACAAATGATCTTGCTACAGCTACAAGAGAATGGACGCATGCTTTGCTCGGTAAATATGGACTTATCATTCTGGATGCTGATCATCCTGACCTAAAAAAAATATTTATTCCGGTTATTGAAAAAGAACTGAAAGAGCAGTTTGTTTTTCAATCTGTTAATGCAGCTACTGAGATCTTGAGTCAGGAATTTAATGTTCAGGTAAATCCGCGCGAAATAAATCTTTTCTACATTCATGATCATTCACGAAACCGAATTGTAAAAAACGAAAACACATTTCAAGTACTCAATACTGAATTGAAATTTACCGAAGCTGAGTTGTTTAAAGAAGTGAATTTACACCCGGAACGATTCAGTCCGAATGTTCTGTTGCGACCCATCTATCAGGAAATGATCCTTCCAAATCTGGCATATATTGGCGGACCGTCTGAAATTTCTTACTGGCTGGAACTGAAATTCGTTTTTGAAAAATTAGACCTGACCATGCCGGTTTTGCTGCTCAGAAATTGTGCAATGATAGCAGATCGTCAACAACTGAGCAAATGGACTAAATTAGGTTTTCAGACAAATGATCTTTTTAAAACTGAAAACGAACTGGTCCAGCTTTATCTGAAAAAAAAAGATCTAGGGAATTTTTCATTGAAGAATTCAACAGATAAGATAGCTTTCATATTTGATGAGATCATTTCCGAAGTAACTTTGATCGATCAGTCGCTGAAAGCTACTGCTGAATCTGACAAACATAAGGCTATCAATTCTATTTCTGTGATAGAAGAAAAAGTAATGCGGGCTTTTAAACGAAGGGAAGAAACGGAGATTAATCAGATCAAAAAAGTGCGCGAGAAATTTTTCCCTAACGGAAATTTACAAGAGCGAAATGAAACACTTTTGCCTTTTTATCTGAAATGGGGAAACAGTTTTATCGATGATCTGAAAAAATCATTCGATCCGTTGAATTCACAATTTACAGTCTTTGAAGAGAAAGAATAACACTTTTCTTCTTAAACTTAATT
>JAYUWA010000236.1:0-1908 GCA_043753795.1 Bacteroidota bacterium
ATCCCCGCTTATCCCACTAATAAAATTTGTGAACTGCTACCGCAAAATATCAAGTACTGATCTGCCTGAACCATCTAATGTATTTGCTCGGATGGATACATTATACCTATGAAGGTGCAAAGATTCACAGGCAAGGAAAAGGATTCCTCTGTTTCTCTAAGTCAACAACTATCAATAATCTAGAAGGAACAAAATCAGAAAGTCTATATGATTACGATCAAACTTACTTTTATCCAAAACTCGATACACTTTCTAAAATAAATAATGGATGGGCTTATGAAACAACTACAAATAACTGGACTCAGAAAATTTTAGATTTGGACAAAAAGAGAATCTTGCCTTATATTGAGTCGAGTACTCAAACAAACCTTCTAACCGGTCATACTGTTACATCATCTGCAATTATTGATGACTATGGGAATCCCAAGCAAGTTACAAAATCTTTTAGTGGAGGTAGAACCGAAACTACTATAAATGTTTTTACCAACATTGAATCATCCACTGATTGGCGTATAGGTAGGTTAGATCAGTCTACTATTGATTTCACTAAAAGTGGGGAGGCGCTAATTTCCCGAACTACTGATTACACTTATAGCTCAGATGGGATATTAAAACCAGATCTTGTAAATTATTTATCAGGGACTAGTTTGTACACATATAAGGATAATGATTACGATAGTTATGGCAACCTTACACATGTTAGTGAACACAACTCTAATGGAGATACAAGAGCATCCTCTTATATTTATGATAGTGAGGGTGTAAATATTGAGTCTGCAACCGATCCTTTGTTACACACTACATTAAATTTCTATGACGGTTTCGGAAGAATTGCTTCTCAACAAGATTATCTGGGTAACACAGCCTCTTTCGGCTATGATGATTTCGGCAGACAAACTTCTGAAAATCATTCTGATGGAAGTCAAACAATTACTTCTTATTTGTGGAATGGAACAAATAAACCAACACTTGCTGTTTATGGAGTCACGAAGTCATCCAATAATGGAACAACTTCGATAGTTTGGAATGATAATTTAGGTCGAGGTGTACGGTCTTGTTCAAATGGATTTGATGGTTCCGTGATTCTTGGTGACACTCAGTATAATAATAAAGGACAAGTATACCAAACTTCAGAACCTTATTTTGCAGGTGGAAGCATAATGTGGACAACTAATTGCTATGACATTTATGGAAGAATAAGTAGCATTTCCCGTCCAACAGGCAGGAACACAAGTTATGCTTACAGTAATAATACTGTTTCTGAAACTACGGCAGGGAAGACATTTTCAAAAACGTATGCTTCAGACGGGTCTATAATCTCAGCAACTGACAATGGAGGTACTATAAAATATACTTATTTTCTGGATGGAAAAATTAAAACAGTTACTTCTCCTGACAGTGCAGTAACCAGTATGCAGTACGATATTGCCGGAAATCAAACGCAATTAAATGATCCCAGTGCGGGAACATCAAATTATACTTATGATGGTTTCGGACAACTCTTAACACAAATTGATGCCAGGAGTCAACAAACTACCATGTCTTATCTGCCCGATGGTCGTGTCAATTCTAAAACAACTCCGGAAGGAATTTATTCCTATACTTACAATTCTAATAAATTGCCTTCTAGTGTTACCTCTCCTTCGAATATTTCTCATACCTACGATTATGACAATATGGGAAGAATGATATCTTCAACTGAAAATATACAGGGATCGGCGTTCACCTCTTTATTTACTTTTGATAATCTTGGAAGACAAACTACACATGAATTTCCATCAGGAATAATCGAGACAAACACTTACAATGCGAATGGCTATCTCTCCTCTATTGCAGCAGGAGGTTTGACAAGATACACCGTTACAGGAATGAATGCCCGCCAGCAATTAACTGCAGCCACTTATGGAA
>JAYUWA010000237.1:0-6007 GCA_043753795.1 Bacteroidota bacterium
TCTTGTATCACAAGTACAAAGACAACCTTTGCTACACTCAACAGTGGTTCGTTGAATCCAAATGGTAACTGGAGAATTTGGGTGTACGACAGAGCTTCAGGAAATTCAGGAGGTGCTATTGCAAATTGGTCAATTACTTTTCCTGCTTATTCTGTGAACAGCACTTTGTTTTGTGATCCGGTTTTATCTGCACCTGTTAATGTTGTAGTGAATCCAAATCCAACAATCAATTTTTCTCCTTCAGTTCCGGTTATCTGTTCGAATACAGGAACAAATATAACAGCTTCCGGAGCAAACACTTATTTGTGGTCGCCTGTAACCGGATTGAATACCTCTACAGGTGCTACAGTTTTCGCTAACCCAACTACTGCAACAACATATACTGTTACCGGAACAAGCGTAAACGGATGTGTTGGGACTGCAACCATTGCTGTTAATTTATTTACGCAACCAAGTGTCTCATTCAGTCCATTAAGTCCTGTGTGTGTAACAACAATTTCATTTACACTTACAGGAGGTTCTCCTGCCGGAGGCACTTATTCGGGACCCGGAGTTGCTGCAGGAATTTTTGACCCTGCAGTTGCCGGTATTGGAACACATACAATTTCTTATCTTTATACAGATGGGAATGGCTGTAGTGTTGTAGCATCGCAACCGATTTCAGTTACCGGATTTCCAGTTGCAACCGTTAGTCCTGCAGGACCAATAACACTTTGTCAATCATCATCTATTAATTTATCTACGATCATCGGCTATAATTATTTATGGTCTAACGGAGCAACTACACAATCAATAAGTGTAAACAGTAATGGAACTTATTCTGTCGTCGTTTCAGATAACAGCGGATGTTCAGCAACCTCGTCTGATGTTGTTGTATCAACAAGCACTCTCGGTTTTGAGAGTTTGGTATTCTCTGAGTCAATGGGAATTGTTTCAGGTACAACTGCAATTGCTTCTCACGAAACTGCAAATGGATTTGATAGTGATCTGCTCACAATGACCGGTACCGGAGATGTCAGAGTTACTTCAACATCCTCAGGTTATACGGGAGCATCAGGAAGTGGAAATATATTTTTGACAAATATTGCAGGCAAAAATTTTGTGATTTCAGGTATAAATACTTCAGGAATGACAGGACTACAATTATCATTTGGAATTGTAAAATCTACTACTGCTTCCAATGGATCAGATCTGTTAGTTCAATATAGTACAGATGGAATTAATTATACATCTATGCCGTATTCTCTTCCGACAGGTGCAGGTACGGCTGTCTGGACGTTGCGTTCTGTTACCGGTCTTCCTGCTTCACCAACATTATCAATCCAGTTCATTCAAACAGGAACATCAACTCAATATCGTATCGATGATGTTATTTTAATTTCACAGGATCCAACTCCCGACATTTCAGTTTCGGGCAATACTAATCTTTGTCAGGGAAGTACAGTTCAATTGACGGCAGATGCAGGAGCAAGTTATGTATGGAGTTCCGGACAGACAACTCAATCAATTACTATAAATACTGCTTCTGAATATTCAGCCGCTATCACTGCTACTAATGGTTGTACTGCTTTAACTGATCCGGTTTCAATAACAGCAAATCCGGAATTATTTAATCTGATCGGTGGCGGAGTTTATTGTTCAGGAAATCCGGCTCCTTCAATTCAGCTCTCAGGAAGCCAGCTTAATGTCAATTATCAATTGAGATTGAATTCAATGAATGTCGGTACCCAACTTCCTGGAACCGGAGGAGTATTGAATTTTGGACAACAAGCCTTATCCGGAAATTATACTGTTGTTGCTACATTTACTCCTACTTTATGTACTGCAACAATGAATGGTGTAACTAACGTGAATGAAAATACACTCCCGGTGGAATTTGTCATTACCGGAAATTCTACGTTTTGTTCCGGCTCTGCAGGGACGCTTCTTGGTCTTACAGGATCACAGTCGGGAGTAAGTTATCAATTAAAAAGAAATGGTAATGCTGCAGGTTCTTCGGTTTCAGGAAATGGGAATTCAATTTCTTTTGGTCAACAAATGCTTCCGGGAATATATTCAGTAACAGCAACAAATGAAATTACTGAATGCAGTTTCACATTTAATTCAACACTTACTGTAAGTGAAAATAATTCTCCGAATGTTTTTGCTCTTACCGGCGGTGGCGGAATTTGTCCGGCTGGTGAAGGACTGAATATTACACTTACAAATTCCGAATCAGGAGTTAATTATGTATTGTATGAATTCAGCGGAACGACCGGTGTGAGCTTCGCAGGCACAGGGTCATCGGTTTCGTTTGGGGAATTTAGTACACCTGGAAATTATTATATAATCGCAACCGATATATCTACATCATGCGCCAATATTATGTCAGATACAATTATAATCTCACAACTTCCGGTACCTACTATTTTTAGTGTTACCGGTGGTGGAAATTTTTGTTCTGTACCTGATGCCGGCGTTGCTGTCGGATTGAATAATTCTGAATCCGGCGTTGAGTATTCGTTATATAATAATCTTGCAGCTACAGGAACAATTGTTACAGGCATCGGTTCTGCATTGAGCTTTGGAAGCAGGACAGCAGAAGGCGTGTATACTGTAGTTGCTACAAAAATAAGCTCAGGTTGTACTTCATCAATGAACGGTAATGCGAATGTGATCCGTGACCTTGCAAGCGTCTGGTATATCGATTCAGATAATGATGGATATGGAAATCCGGCAGTATTTGTTCAGGATTGTCTGCAACCATCAGGTTATATCAGTAATAATACTGATTGTAATGATGGAAATGATTTTGTCAATCCCGATGCAACTGAAATTTGTGGAAACTCAATTGATGATGATTGCGATAATTCGATTGATGAAGATTGCAACGTACTTTTGAATGTTACAGTTTTTTTACAAGGTTTTTATCAGAGTTTAGCAACGATGAATTCGCCTTTGAATTCACCGGTTATTTCTGATTCAATTATTGTTAAGCTTGCATCTGCAGTCTTCCCTTATCAGATCTTACATATTGATACAACCTTTGTTTCAATAAATGGTGATGTAGATGCAGAGTTTCCGAGTTCAATCCTAAACGCTCAATTTTATATAGTAATTGACCATAGAAATTCATTACAGACATGGAGTTCAGTTTCTGTATTGTTTGATCAGAATTTGATTGCATTTGATTTTACAAATGCAGCAAACAAAGCACATGGAAGTAATTTGTTCAATAACGGAGATGGAACATTTTCAATTTTCAGTGGTGATGTAAATAAAGACGGACAGATCAATCAGATTGATCTTTTCTTACTCGAAAATGCATTGCCCGACTTCACCGGAAATTATAATCAATACGATATTTCAGGAGATAATATTATTGAATCATACGACTACAGTTTGATAGAAAATAATTCTGTAAATGTGATTCTTATAAGTAAGCCATAGGGAAAACTTTAATTACAGAGATTGTTGCTTGTATTCTTCAAAAGCAATCTTTGAAATATCAGCGATAATCGTGCTTAACTGGGGCAACGAATTGCCTTTTGTCATAACACCGATCAGGTAGGGCGTTTTGTTGAAGAAAACTATTCCAAATTCATGTAATTGTGATTTGTTGCCAAAAACTCTTTCACCAAATTTATGAGCGATTTTTACATCTGCATCAATTCCTTTTCTTAATCCATCATTATATGAACTATAAGTCATCATTTTCAAAGCATACTCTGAGTATTCCGGACGAGTATACGTCGAGCTATAAAGCACTCTAAAGAACTTGCAGAAATCATTCACTGAAATAAAATATTCAGTAACAGGATTAGGAATTGGAATGTTAAGATCTTTAAAAATCGCATTGAAAATATTCACATTCATGTTTTCACTTAATAAAAGTGTTGCATCATTGTCTGAATAAACCATCATTGCTGTTAATAATCCTTCGATTGTATAATTTTCACCTTCTTTAAGTTTAAAGTCTTTAATGTTTTGATTGATCGTTTGTGAAAATCGTTTTTTATAAAATATTTTTTTATTCAAAATCCCCGGATTGGATTCTGCCATTTTCATGTATGTGATCAAATAAGCGATCTTGATCATACTTGCCGGGTTATAAGTCTGGTTTGCATTGATTGAAAACCATGAACCATTATCTAGTTTCCGGAAATAAACAGAGATATCATCTGCTCTTTGCTCAGTTCTTGCAGAATTGACATAAGATTCGATCTTATTATGAATTCCTCGCAATGCTTCACTTTCTTCAGAAATATCTGTCAGGATCAACGGATGCGTCAATTCATAATTCTTCAGCCGGATCTGCTCCATTGATGCCGGGCAATTTGGAACATTAATGGTTGAAGTAGGTTCGGGTGATTTTTTACCTGATAAAATATATTTACCACTTGCAAAAGCACCGCACGCTAACAAAATAACAATGTATAGCGGCAAGTTTAGTTTAAAAATTTTCATGAGTCTATTGAACACAATTTAGGGCTAGTGTTTTATTGAACTATTAAGTTCAATTTGGTAACGGATTGCAAATTTACAGCTTATAAGTATTAAATGCATAAAAATTAGGCGAATTGATCTTATTTCGCCGCATATAAACTAAAATTTGTGGTTGTTTAACAGGTCACAAATATTCGATACTTTCTTAATCAATTGAATATCAGTATATAACAAGAATTACCGTAGTTGTGTGTCGTAAAAAACAATATCGACTGCAGAAAGTTTTGCTTACTGCCTATTCACAACCCTATTACCATTTTTTGCTTCTTATTTTTTTATCTTAGTAAAAATTGTAATTCATTTTTACTCCAACATTAACTTAACATCATGTTTTTTTTATTTATGATAACTCATGTAACAATTTCAAAAACATTCTATGCTTAAAATGATTTTTAAAATCATTTAGAATTTTTTGAATCCTTATCTGTTTATTTCCTGTTAAAGGGAGAAAGGAAAAAAGGTTTATCTACATTCATTCGCTGACAACTTTTTATCATTCATCACATTGCCTCCTAATTTGATATCGTTCTTTGTAACATAGTAATTGAATTTAACCTTGCTGTTTCGGAAGTTGACATCCTCTTTATCTCTTCTTCCTAAACCGGCTAAAATATACAAACATGAAAAAACTAATTTTTGCAATTGCAACAATGTTAGTTATCGCCGGATGCGATAACAGACAAGCTGAGATTGATTCAGCAAAACGTACAAGTGATTCTCTTTCTTCTGTGATCAGCGAAAGAGATAATTCTATCAATGAATTCCTGACGGCATTCAATGAAATTGAAAGCAATCTTGATTCTGTAGCTCACAAACAAGATGCTATCAGCGTTAACGTTGAAAAGCAAGGTGAACTGAAATCGACTTCTCGTGAGCGGATCAATCAGAATATTGCTGCAATCAATGACTTAATGGATCAAAACCGCAAAAAAATTGCTGAATTGAACCGTAAAGTGAAAGCTAATGGTGGTAAAGTAAAGGAATTTGAAAAAATGATCAAGTTGCTTAACGATCAGATTGCACAGAAAGATCTTGAGCTAGTTGCTTTGAATGAAAGACTTACGAATCTAAATACACAAGTTGCGCAACTTCAGACTTCTGTTGATACATTGACGAATACTTCAATGGCACAGAAAAGAACGATTGAAGATCAAACAACAGCATTGCATACTGCTTACTATGTTGTAGGTAAACAAAAAGATCTTCAGGAAGCTAAAGTGATCAATCGTACCGGCGGATTCATCGGAATTGGAAAATCTCCAAAACTTGCTCCGAATGTCGACAATAGTAAGTTTAACAAGATCGATTATGTTGTCACTAACAATATTCCAATCGATAGTAAAACGGCAAAGATCGTTACTTCACATCCTGCTGACTCTTATACGCTGAATACAGAAAACAAAAAAGTTGTTAGTCTTCAGATCACAAACCCGGAAAAATTCTGGAGTGCTTCGAAATATCTTGTAGTTGTTAAGAACTAATTTCTTGATAACGAATAACGAATAACGAATAGTGAATAATG
>JAYUWA010000238.1:0-6006 GCA_043753795.1 Bacteroidota bacterium
GCGCATCTGTTTCCAAAACGATGTGCTCCAATGGAATGTTTTCAATCGCTTTATCAACGCCACTGTTCTTAAAAGTGACCACTCCACCAATACCTAACAGAAATCCAAGGTCGATGGCTTTCTTCGCCTGTTCTTCTGTTCCCGTGAAACAATGAAAAATTCCCTGCGGATGCTCCTTCTTAGTTTGTAGTAACAGTTCATATGTGACATCGAATGATTCTCGCGTATGGATTACAATCGGCAGATTTCTTTCATTAGCCATCCGGATCTGCATCGTAAACGCCTCCTTCTGTTGCTCAAGAAATGTTTTGTCCCAATACAGATCGATACCGATCTCTCCTACTGCTACAAAACTTCTTTTATTCAGCCAACTTTCGACCAACTCTAGTTCCTGTTTCCAATTCTCTTTTACATAACATGGATGCAGGCCCATCATAGCAAAGGCTTTTCCCGGATACTTCTTTTCGAGCACAAACATCGGTTCTATGCTGGAACTGTCAATATTCGGCATAAAAAATCGTTGCACCCCCAATACTCCCGCTTGTTCAACCAATTGATCCCGGTCTGCATCAAATTCCTCCGCATAAAGATGGGTGTGCGTATCTGTAATAATCATCTTTTATATTATCGCTGTAAGTTTATCTTTGCACCACTATCAGTGCCTTCGGGCTCAAAAGTAATAATTAATCGGCCTGCTTTCGGATGAAATTTCTCCTGCTTCGTTTCTCTTCTATCGGCGACATCGTACTTACTTCACCGGTGATCCGTTGCCTGAAAAAACAAGTCCCCAATGCAGAAATCCATTTCCTGACAAAAAAAAGTTTTGAACCGGTTACAAAAAACAATCCTTATCTCTTTAAAACATTTTTGTTCGAAAATAATGTTGAAGAAGTTCTGGATCTTCTGAAGACTGAAAAATACGATGCTGTTATCGATCTGCATCACAACTTCAGAACATTGAAAGTGAAGCGTGCGCTTGGTGTTCCCGCCCATTCATTCAACAAACTTAATATTGAAAAATGGCTTGCGGTAAACTTCAAAACCAAATCGCTGCCGGATAAACATATTGTAGATCGCTATCTTGAAACTGTTGCTACTTATGGAGTAAAAAATGATGGTGAAGGTCTTGACTATTTTATCACGTCTGATGATGAAAAAATAATTTCTACTCTTCCACCGGCTTTTCAAAACGAATATATTGCCTGGGTTATAGGTGCAAAACATGCTACCAAACAATTGCCTTTGCAAAAGATGATTGATATAGCAGAGAAAATAAAAATGCCTGTTATCATTCTCGGTGGAAAAGAAGATGCACAAAGAGGACAGGAACTCATTTCACAGTTCAGTGTTCCGGTAATTGACGGCTGCGGGAAATTTTCTCTGAATCAATCTGCTGCTATTGTAAAACATTCGAATCATGTCATCACTCATGATACCGGACTGATGCATATCGCTGCGGCTTTCAGAAAAAAAATCGTTTCTGTTTGGGGCAACACCGTTCCTGAATTCGGAATGTATCCTTATCTGCCAAAACCTCTTTCTGCCAACAACAAAATTTTCGAAGTCCGCAATCTCCCCTGCCGCCCTTGTTCTAAGATCGGTTTTGATAAATGTCCGAAGGGGCATTTTAAGTGTATGAATCTGCAGGATACGGAGGCAATAGCTGGAGCGTTTTCTGAGATCTAGGTTTTCGCTTCGGATTTCTTTAAACACAGAGGACACCGAGAAAAAAAGAGAGTTCTGTTACTACTTTTTTCCTCCCTTTTTTCCTCTGTGTCCTCTATGTTTTAAAAAAATCGGAGCCATCCTCTCTCAATACAAATACTGTCTATTCAAAAACAACCCTCTCCACCCTAACACTCCTATTCCCCTCATCAGCAATTCTCAAAAAATAAACTCCGGGAGCAACAGACTTTCTTTCAATAAAAAATTCTCCCGACACAATTTTTTCACTCCTCAGTTTTCTCCCATCAATTGCCGTCAATGTATATGACCAGTCTTTTACATTACTTATATTAAGCACGCATTTGATCTGATCCGTCGCCGGATTCGGGAAAATTTTTATTTGCAGATCTGAGTACTCCGCAATTCCGGGAGTCAGGTTTCTATAAATAATATTCTGATAACAACCCATTGCATCAACGATTCCATTGCTTGTATAGAATGCAATTCTTCCTGCACCAAACCCGGAATCAATTCCTCCCGGCATAATAAAACTTAGACTGTATTCTCCATTTACAACATTGACCATAGAATGATACAATGTATCATCCCATTGATAAAATGGTGCAGGTACACCCGGATTTCCACTCACTGAAGTGTCGTTTCCTAGAGTCATGTGAAGCGTTTTCGGGTTATAGAATGTAATGTCTATTGGACCATTAAACGTTGACATCAACGAACCGAAACGATCATGTACTTCTCCTGTAATTTGAACTTGTTGTCCGGGACTAAGAGTATCAGGACTAAGTGATGTCACTATAACATCATTTTCCGGAAATAAAATTCTTATTGCTGGATCTCCCAGTAAACTTGTAGAACGTATATATGGATCCATATACATAGCCCGCTTTGCATTTAAAAAAGCGTCCCCTAAAGTTGGCCATTTACCTGAATTTCGGGTAAAAAGTTTTTCATTCATCCGCACCATGAAATTATTATTGCTCGAAGAATATGCTAATCGGGCTGCCGCTATACTGGCTATGCATCCACCTGATTGATTAAGTAATGCTGCTTTTGAAGCCGAAGATTGTCCCGGATCATCAACTAAATTAAATAACACTGTACCAGCATGTATGACAGGTAGATTTGAAATGTTGTCAACTGTATCAAGAAATCCATATTCAAGGATTCTTTCGCTAGCCCATCCCTGTGAATCACCATGTCCTATGTATTGAATGACTGCACTGCCTTGCTGAAAAGCTTCCTGAATTTTTAGATTTGCATCCGGATAGGTATCAAGATTTGTTATGCTATCATGATGTTGAACAAATGCATCAATATAAATTTTGTTCAAATTCAATCCGCAATTGGAATCTTCAATTCTATTTGCAAGAGTGTCTGATTGTCTGAAGTGTAAATTATAATCCTGATCATCTGCAACAACAGTAATTTGCGTCCTCCAGATTCCAAAATCAGAGCTGGAATTATAAGACATTATCTTATTAATAATTTGCGCTTCCTGAGAATTTGTAACAGGAATTCTTCCTATTGCTATATCAGCAACTTCATTGCTATAAAATAATCCTTCAGAAGAATCCATTAGAGTATAAAAATCATCCGTACAATATGTTTGCGTCTGATTAATCGAACCCGGTGATTCATGAATAGGAACAAAATTTCCGCCGAGACCCAAAATATTTTTATAATCATAAGACGGCGACCCAAACATCAACACATATTTCAATGAGTCCGCAGTCGAACTTGCAGAATGATAAACCTGTCTGAAAAAATCACGGATTGCCACCACGTCCTGTGCTCCCGAACTATATTCATTGTAGATCTGTTGCGGTGTGACAACTATCGTTGAAAGATTGTCATTTGTAAAATGATATTGTGCAAGTGTTGTTGCTTCATTTATAAATGATTCATCTGTAACGATGATCATGTTTTGATTTGTAATTGAATGTAAATTCTGATTAGCGACACTTCCGATAAATGTCGGCCGGATAAAATTGCTCCCATCGAACGCTATATATTCTCGAAGTGAATCCGCTGCTGCATTAAAATTAAGTAAAGATCCGTTTACTGTGTACAATTGATTTTTAACATTGTTGAATGCAGTAACATCCCAGATTCTTGTTCCGGGATTCGCAGTCAGATCATATTTTACAATTCTTCCCGGACCTGTCTTTCTGCTATCACGAAAACTTAACGGTGAGTCATCAAAAATCAAATTGCAAATTGAGTTTACTTCGATGTAATTGAGCCAGGCTTCTGCTGTTTGGTTATTGGATTGAAATGAGAGTACCAGGCTATCAGATGGAAAAGGTGCATAAGAATATCTTGTAAAATATAAAATATTGGCAAAATTATCCTGAGCAGTTGTTCCTACAGGTGGTATATTTTGTGTATAGCTCAAACCGTCAAATGTAAAAGTTATTGCACATGAAGTGCTATTCGTATCTCTTCCGGCGAAACTTATATCGAAAATTGTCGAATCTCCGATGGTGAAATTCTTCAGCATTACAGGAAAACTTCTGACAGGATCTGAAACTAGGTTAAAATGTTCTCCAAACCATTCCTGACCTGAATGCAGAAAATTTATTTGCTCTGATTCATGAACTGCATGAGCTGTATACGAACTTGTACTGTCTGTATATCCCGGTAAACTCTGTTGGTCAGAAATTCTTTTTCCGGCTGTGGTTTTTACAGTAAGAAAAAAAAATGTGCTGTCAGTGTAATGATTTGTATAATGCTTAAATCGCCATGAACTATATAAACTTCCTATTACTTTCCATGTTGTCTGCGAATGGTTGTAAAAATAAATTGTATCACCGGGATTAAATATTCCATCGCCTTCACCTTTGATTTCAATAGCCATTTCCTGAAGATCTTCCGGCCGTGGATCGCTGTTCAATAATGGTAATTCACCCGGCCCATTTCCATAAAGTGAAATATTTCTCGGGTCAATAGTAGAAACAGGAATTCCAAGTGCTGTCAGATCATTGTAAGTGATGATGTGAATCCCCGTCTCATACGCTGATAGTTTATACCAATTGCCTGTACTCAATACTGAATTACCGGCTTTAGCAAGGTTAATACAACTGAAAATAAATACAAGAGCTACTCTTGCCCTTAGAGCCAATGCGTTTTTCATCGTGTGTGATTAAAAAGTAGTAAAAAAATTGTACGGAAGTGGTTTTTCCGTTTTGGAGAAACGTATGTCTAAGAGAAATATTGTGGGAAAAAGAAAACACTGAGAACACAAGTTCACAATGAGACCACGGAATGTGTATTAGCTTTTTAGTTCTGTGATTAGCTATTGAAGATTTTGGCTTCGATTTATTTAAAACATAGAAAGAATTAAGCATAAAACTTACAAGAACCTATAGCCCCATTCCGTGGTCTCTCGTGAACTTAGTGTTCTTTGTGTTTAAAAAAAATCGAAGCCGTACACTCTCAAATTAACTTTCTACTCACTCACCAAAAACTTCCCAACCCTACTCCTACCCCCAGCCTTCTGCTGAATGTAATACGTATACATCCCACTGCTGAAATTTTCTGTAGAGATCTCAATCGTTCCGGTTGTTGATGTAAGGTCTTTCTGCATCATTAACTGCCCGAATGAATTGTAGACGATAAACTGATCACCGGCATTTGCAAGATGAAAATTTACCGTTGCTTTTTCCATTGCCGGATTCGGATATGCCTGTGAAATAAAAATATTCAACGGCGTTGTTGCAATTGATGTATTCGGACTCAAGGTTTCTATCGATATGTCATCAAAATAAAATCCGTCGAACTCTACGAATGCATCGCTGACAAGTCTGAAGCGAATCTTGATATTTTGTCCGATGAAATCATTCAGACTGACCGTTTCTCTGACCCATTCCATATTTGTTCCTTCATATGATGGCTCGCCGAAGATCGTTCCTTCTGTTGAAGGCCTTGTATAGCGACCACAAAGCGGCGTCCACGTTACTCCATTATCGGGTGATGCCGACAATTGAACATAATCAAATCCTATTTCCGTTCCCCATTTTGCATCAAAAGATAACGATGCATTGATCACGCCTGATAGATCTACATTGTTTGCCAGCATAATCTCATTAAAATCATTGCTTGCGTAATTAGAAAACGGAGAATCTGTAATCGATGTCCCTGCAGAAACATAATCTTCTGTTGTAGTATTCCAGTTTGTACCAACACTCCAGTTTGCAAGATTCGAACAGTCGTCTATAATGATAGGCTGTGGAAGTCCATAAGTTTGTGTGATCGTATCCGATTCTACAAACGAGCCATTATCACATGAAACGATGTAAACGATCTGATCACCGTTGGTGA